>JAFLJZ010000201.1 GCA_022712775.1 Sulfurimonas sp. | reverse complement strand
AAAGGGGTTAGGGTGGCAAAAGAACATTCATTCGATATTACAGCAAAAATAGATATTCAGATTTTTAAAAATGCAATCAATCTTGTAGATAGAGAAGTTTCTAATCGTTATGATTTTAAAGGAACTACATACGAGGTTACATTTAATGAAAAAGCAAAAACACTTGTTTTAATCGCTTCAAGTGACAATAAACTCGACGCTCTTAAAGATATAGTAATAGCTAAGTTTTTAAAACAAGGCTTGTCTTCTAAGGTGATTGATGAACTTAAAGTAGAAGATTCTAGTGGTGGAAATAGAAAGGTTACTTTTAAAGTAGTTGATTATATAGAATCAAAAGAAGCAAAAAAAATCACAGCAGATATCAAAAAAATGAAACTCAAAGTAAATGCTCAAATAGAAGGTGATTCTATACGAGTAAAAGGTGCAAAGCTTGATGACTTACAAAAGGTTATGGCTATGGTTCGCGAAGGTGAGTGGGAAGCTCCATTAAACTTTGAAAACATGAGATAAGGAGTACGCGATGGCTACTATGACTATAAATGAAGCGGCAGAACACTTTGGAGTTTCAAAAGAGGCTATACATAACCGTGTGCGTCGTGGCTCACTTGAAGTAACATTAGTAGAGGGTGTTAAGATGGTTACAGTTGATGGAAGTGTGAAAAAAACATCAGGAACTTCAAAAACTACACGAGCGAGAAAAACATCTGTAAAACAGGCGAGTGATAATAGATATTATAAATTGCTTGAAGACCAAAATGCACAGCTTCAAACGAAGGTTGAAAAGCTTGAGGGTGAAACACGCTCGCTTCGTGATCAAAAAGAAGAGATGTTAATCCAAGAGAGAATTAAAATAGAACAAATCTATAAAGATAAAGATGAACAATTAAAAAATATTTTAACTACTATATCTTCACAGTTTATGCTTAATGCCCCTCTAAAAGTTGAAGAAGAGCACCTTGATGCAGAGATAGAAACCGAAGAATTTATAGATTCTCATCCAAAAGGTGAATTGATTTCTTTAAAGAAGTATCTTAAAAAGCATGATTTTTCAGAAAAGAAAAAAGAAAAAATAAAAAATAAATTTGCAAAAAAAGCTTCAAAAGATGAACGAATTATAAGTATAGGAAGTAAATATTATCTCGATACATTTAAGTATGACTATAGTGATTTACTAAAATAAGTACTTCACTATATTTTTACCTTATAAATCACTACCCTTGAGAGTTAAGCCTTTTAAATGGCTAACAGGATAAGAGTAAGAGATACCTTCCCCCTCACCAGTAATATCAAGCTGATGGATAATTGTTTGAATAATCTTATCCACTTTTTTTGTGGGTGTTATAAACATTAGGTTAGAATCCGTAGAATCACTATGAAGTCTATTGTAAAAATTATCCATCTCTTGGAGACCCATTCCGTGTGCTGCCATAATAGTAACTCCACGTGCACCAGCTTCTTTAGCTGCTAGGAGTGCTTTTTCTTCTTGATCATGTGGTACGATAACATGAACCGCAGAAAACGGCATGTTATAGGAGTGACGTTTATTAGTTCCATGTACATTAACAGTTGAAAGACCCATGTTCTCAGCATCCACAAGAGCATGACGAAGTTCATCGAGATGAATTTCTTCTTTTTCGTGTTGACCCATAACACCCATTCTCTCTGTAATAACACCATATGCCATAACTGTTATTATAGGAAAAAGTGAAGCAAATGCGATAAGACCAAATCCATCTATAAGAGGATCGCGACCAGGAATATTTGTAGCAAGACCAAGACCAAGTGCAGCAACTAAAGGAACGGTTACAGTAGAAGTAGTTACGCCACCACTGTCATAAGCGATAGGAATAATATATTTTGGTGCGATGAAAGTAAGAGCAATAACAAACATATAGCCTACAATGATATAATAGACAATATCCCCACCATTTACGATTCTAAATGCTCCAAGCGAGATACCTATAGCAACACCGAGGGCAACTGCTAGACGAAGAACGAAGTCATTTATTTTTCCATCACTAATCTCTTTTGCTTTACGTGCGATTGCAGTAAGAGAAGGCTCAGCCATAGTTGTTGAAAAACCTATAGCTCCTGCAAATGAATAGATGATAATGTCACTACCATTTTGTGTTAGTTGAAATGCCATAGTCTCACCAATCGAGAAAAGACCCATTTCTAAACCAATGATAAAAGCGTCTAAACCAATTATAACAAGACCAAAACCAATTAGGACTTCTTTTAAATTTTCAACAGGCTTTTTTAAAATAGCATATTGAAAAAACAAAATGATAGCAAGGATAGGGATAACATCAGTCATAACACCGAAAAAGCCTTTTATCAGATTAATAAAACTAAAATCAAAGGCAATCGCAGTCTCTGGAATATGTTCAGCTAGTGTTATCACAATATCAGAAGCTTCTATAAACTCATATACATAGATTCCATAAAACTGAACGAATATCATTGGAGTAAGTGAGGCAAAAGCGATAAGACCAAAGCCATCAAGTACAGGGTTTCTTCCTTTAATTGTTGAAGCAAGACCAATTCCAAGGGCAGCGACAAGTGGTACAGTAACCGTAGAAGTTGTAACTCCACCAAGGTCAAATGCAAGTCCAACAATCTCTTTAGGAGAGAAAAATGTTGCAGCAACAACTAAAATATATCCTGTGATGATATAGTAGTGAATGGGATGACCTTTTATGATTCTCCACACACCAATTACAATAGCAAAACCAACTGAGAATGCAACAACCATACGAAGCGTAAAGGCGTCGATTCTTCCTGAGCTAATTCCAGCTGCCTTGTCTGCAATAACAAGCAGAGCTGGTTCTGCTACAGTTGTACCAAACCCAATCATAAAAGCAAAAAGAACTATCCAACCAGTAGAACCTTTACGAGCGAAATCACCTGCTAGACCTTCTCCAACAGGAAATATTCCAACTTCAAGACCGAGTAAAAATACAGCAAGACCAACACCTACGATTGCTAAACCTATAGTTGTGCTTAACCAGTTCTCTGGAATAACTTGAATAATTGCAAGTTGAAAGAACATAATTACAAGAACTATTGGAAGCAAATCTCTAAACGATTCTTTAAGTAGTTTGAAAAATGATGCTAAACTCAGCATATTTGTCCTTTTATTAGAAATAATTATTCTATTTTATCTTTATTATGTTAAATTAAGGTGAAATTGGAATAAAGAGTTAGTAAACAACTTTCTCTCTTTTGGCTTAGATAAACTTTTTTTTGCTACAATCACATTGTTTAAATGGTCTGATGTCCGAGTGGCCGATGGTGCAACCTTGGAAAGGTTGTGTAGAGCAATCTACCGAGAGTTCGAATCTCTCTCAGACCACCATCATAAATAGGTGTTTTAGCATTTTTTCTAAAGACATATCTTCTTTATAGTAATCCAACAAATTTTTAGTAGTACTTTATCCCTATGTAAAAAAATTGTCTGTGTATTATTCACACAAAATGACATGCTAATTTAAATAATCTATATATAATGACATTTTAGGATGATAAATTTGTAAAAATAGATACAATAGCGGATAAAATAAATGTAAAAAAAAGGATATATATGTCAACTATCAAAAGTGCAGATTTAGCAAATATAACACAAATCGTAATTTTTATAATAATGTTTATTGTAGAGTATCTTATTTTAGGATTTTCTATACTCCTCTTGGTAGTTACTTTGATGAATACGATGTTAGCACTTTTTCTTCGTAGACAGATTTTAATAATCAAAAGGAGTATTGAAAGTACAACAGTAGCCTTACACGTAGCTTCTAATGGAGAGTATCATGAGGTGTTGAAACCTATTGGTTCCGGTGAGCTAGAAGAGATGAGCATCGCGCATAACAAAGTTTTTTCTCAGTTTAATATTTTTATAGAAAAAGTTAAAAGTGGTATGACAAACGCTTTAGAACAAAACTATCAAAAAGTAAGTGATGATGGTTTAAATCCTACGCTTCAAGATACAATTAAATTTATAAACTATTCTATTGATGGGATGAGCTCTCAGCAAGAAGACAAAGCACATTTGACGCTAAGTAAAGAGTTAACAAAAAAGCTTACAACTGCTTGTAAAGAAGATTTAACAATCTTGCAAAGTAATTTATCTAGCGAGGTGAAAGAGCTTGAGGAAATAGATGATTTAAATAAGATTAATAATATACATGCGAATAATATTGACACTGAAATTAACACTATAGTTGATAAAACAACGAGTATAGTTGAAGACATTTCTGCAACTTCAGAAATAGCGAATCATTTAAATGAAAGTGTTGAAAGTATTGGCTCGGTTATAGCACTAATTAAAGATATATCAGACCAAACAAATCTTTTAGCACTTAATGCCGCGATTGAAGCAGCAAGAGCGGGGGAACATGGTCGTGGTTTTGCTGTTGTTGCTGATGAAGTTCGTAAACTTGCAGAACGTACGCAAAAAGCAACAGCAGAGGTTGAAGTTAATGTTCAAACGCTAAAACAAAACTCTGTAGATATTGGACTAAAAGCTTCTAGTTCACATGAACTAACCTCAGAAGTAGAGGCTTTGATAAATGGTTTTAAAGATAAAACATTGCAACTAAAAGAGAACGCTGTACTTATTCAAGATAATACAAAAAATATTCTTTATTCAACGTTCATTGTTCTTGTAAAACTTGATCACCTATTGTTTAAATCAAATGGGTATAGCACCGTATTTAAAGATGAGGTACAAGGAAAATTTGTAGATCATCATAGTTGTAGGCTAGGTCAGTGGTATGAGAATGGACTAGGTAAAGAAGTATTTAAAAATACAAAAAGTTATTCTAAACTAGATAAGCCTCACTCTATCGTACATGACAATATTATTAAGGCTGTTGCGTGTGTTGAAAATGGAACATGTTTAACAGAAGTTGACAATGTATTAACATACTTTGAACATTCAGAGATAGCAAGTTCAGAAGTGATTCGAGTACTTGATAGTATGTTAGAAGAAGAAAAAGAGAGTAGGTTAGGGAAATAGCTTATGAAATTTTTACAAATAGAATTTACTTCATTTGAAGAAGAACAGCATCTATTTAAATTTAAAGATATATAAGTATAATTTCATCATAAAGAATAAAAGGAAATTGATGAATAATAAAATTTTACTCAAGATAGTTGTGATTTTAGGCCTAGCTATATTATTTGCAGGTTGTTGTGATTCTACGCAAGAGAGTACACAAAAAGAAGCTATAAAAATAGACAAAGCAAATGTTTTAAAAACTGTTTTAAATGTAGAAGGTATGACTTGTGAAGGATGCGAATCTGCTATACAAGGAAATCTTTCTAAGCTTGATGGAGTTGTAAGTGTAAAAGCTTCATATACTGCCAAAACAACAATTATAGAGTATGATAAAAGTCAAATCACTAAAGAAGAATTAGAAAAAGCTATTGTTGATACAGGGTATAAAATAATAATACCAGGTCAAGAAAAAGCACTTAAAGTTGCTCCTCCTTCGGCTATGAAATGTGGAGAGGGTAAATGTGGTGCTTCTATGAATGAAAAGTCGGAGTAAGGTAAAATGCAAGCACTTTTTTTCTTAGGTATTATTCTTGTAATTCTTTTAGGAGTTTTAATCATTTTGTTTTTCGCTAGACAAGAAAATAAAAAAGTATTAGAAGATTCTGATAAAGAAAATACAGAGATTAAAGTAGGTTTCAATACCTTAGTAGATACAATCAAAGATAAAAATACTAGTTCGAAAAAATTACAAGAGACCTTAGATATGATTCTTCAAGAGCATGGAGAAATTAAAGACTTTAAAGTTTATCAAGATATTTTACTTCGAATTACACACCATCCACATACAAATAAAAATATCATTATAAGTTTTGACAAAGGCTTGTCAAAACGAAATCCACGCTATAAAAAAGAGATAAGTAATACTGTTACAGATGGATTAAATACTAGAAAATAGACTTTTATGTATAGTCTATTTTATCCGTTATTGGTCCTTGAACACTGTTTATATGCATCTCTTGTAATTTTTCTAGTTCTTCTTGTGTTTTTACAAATGTAGCAATGATTTCAATTCCTAAAGAATCTGTTATGACTTGCAAAGCCGACATAGAATCTTGCGATTGGTCAAGTAAAAAAGCACAGTCCGCTTTTAAAAACTTAGGGTTGAGTTCTTTTAGGTAAGTGAAATTATTTGATTCTCCTGTAAAGGAGTTGATTCCAAATTCAAAATTATACTTTGAGAATAACTCCACAAAGCTTTTTACAGCGGCAATGTTATTTATAGCAAAACTATCTGTTACTTCAAATGAAAGTTTAAATTCTAATGTTTTTGCATGCTTTTTAAATAAAGATGAGAGCTCTGTAAATGCTTTAGTATCTTTGATAAACTCGTTAGACAAACGGATAGAACATATACTACCATCAAGTTCTTTATGTCTTTGTGTGATGAGGTCATTGAGTGTTACAATATACATTTTAGAAACAAGACCAAGGTTAATTGCTGGAGCGATAAAATCACCATAAAAGAATTTTTTGTTTTCTCCCCCATCTATAGTAAAAGTCATTACCTTATGGTCAACTGTTTTTGTTTTTGCATTAAGTGTTGGCCAGAATCGTAAACTAAAGTAATTGTTGAGTATAGAATCTTCAATAATCTCTCTCCATTGTTCTTTACCGAGAGCATTTTCATCATCTTTTTCTTCGTAGAGGTAAGTATTTTCTATTTCATCTGCTT
>JAFLJZ010000200.1 GCA_022712775.1 Sulfurimonas sp. | reverse complement strand
GTTTTAGCTGTAATAAATAGCTATTGCTTAATTCATTCAGAGATGAGAAGTTTAACTTATCACCAAAAGACTCAAGTTCTTTATACTGACTTAGATGTGGAGTGATAGCATCTTCTATTTTTGAAATAATCATTTTCTTAGCAAAGACTTCTTTCTCCTCGTCGTAAAGTGGAGTGTAATCTAGAGCTTTGAAAAAAGCTGGATTTTGAATCTCTACCAAGGTATGCATAAGTGCTTTAGTAACAGGATTTAGTCCATAGTTGTAAAGAATATAAAAAGAGATATATTTGTATATAGTCGGTATTATTTGAGTGTAGCGATTGCTTTTATACCAACGTATTTTTATAAGTGATTCACTTATAAAGTTACTGATTTCTTCATGAGAAGTTTTTTCCATAGGATTAAAAGTATATTTTGCACTGTAAAATTTAGTGCTAAAGTCTTCAAAACTCATCTCTTTGAGTTTAATTATATATCTTTGTAGTTCTTCATTTTTAAACTCAGTTGGATTACTATCATCAGCAAAGTAGAGTTGTATTTTTTTACTAATCTTTTGATATATTTCACACTTTGGAACTAAGAGATAATCTATTTTAAAAAGAACATGTAGATATAAAAATGCTTGCATACCAGCATTGTCATTTGTAGGAAGTGTGAGTATCTTTGCATCTAGTGCATCTATCCACTTGTGTAAAAATTCATATTTTATTTTTAACTCTTCATTGTCACGTTTAACTAGATGCTGCGTATCTTGAAGTGTTATGTGAGGGAACTCAGTCTTTATATATTCTTTGTCAAAGTCTGCATTTAGTGCTATCTCTCTTAGAGGAAAAAATATTTTTTGTGGAGATACAGTTGCATTATCATGAAATAATTTTAGTTTTATATACTCTTTGTCACTAAAGTAGTAAGCATAAGTAAGTTGGTAGTTTCGCTCTAGTATGTAGCGCTTTAGTGCAACTTCTGCATCTGCTGCTTTTATTATAATAGCTTCAGCGTAGAGACTCTCTTGTGTAACTGTTCCAACAATTTTTGCACTGCCTTGATATATCTCAAAGCTCATTATGTCATCTTCTATTTTAGTAATAATGTTTTGGTTTGAATCTTCGCCAGAGTAGTTCTCAAGCGACTTGAAAAAGTACTCATAAGCTTTTATGATTTCGTGTTTTTCAAATGCTTCATAAGAAGCATTAAAAAGCTTCTCCTCATCTGGAGATATAGTAGCATTTATGCCTCTTCCAAATGGGTGGCGAAGTTGGGTTATTTTAGTGTCAAAAAAGTTTAGCCAGTTCAAGTCTATTTCCCAATCATTAATGTAAAATTTATTTTTATGATTATATAGAATTGAGGCTTATAACTAGCAATGTTTCTATGCTTAAATCAAAGAGGTCATAATCTGGTTTACAGTTATACTGACTTCTTCTATGCTTTTTACCTCTTTTGACATAAAAAACTCTATGTTGTTTTGTATCTCTTCAAAGCTCTCTTCTTCATTTGCCATGTAGTTTTTAAAGGCATCTTGAGGTGTCTCGTTTACTCTTTGAAATTCCAAAACTTGTTCTGTATAATGAACCACAATGTACTCTATGTATTGAAGTATCTGATGTCTTAGAACTTTCTGACTTCCAGATGTTGTCTCTATTGTATTTAGCGAGTTAATCATCTCAAGGATTTTAAACTCATTTACTACCAGATAAAATACTACAACAACGTTATTAAATGTATGAAAAGAATTTTCTTTGACCATAATGGCAGCTACTGCAAATTTCAGATAGTCAATAGCACTAAAGAAGAGATTAAATTGATTATTATCCTTGATGATTGGAACAATTTTTTCTTCTTTCATATCCCCAAGTATCTCAAACAAATCTGACTTATAATCGAGTATATGATTAACATCCACTTTATGTTTAGTAAGGTATTTTAGCATCCATCTGGTACTAAATCCAAGAGTGCGTTCTATATCATCAAGAAGTTTATACTGTAGTTTTACATCCATTTTAAAGTCGTTTCTATAGATCTCAAATCTAATATCATTAGCATCAAAGAGTTGGTTTGTTATAAGATATGATTTTATTTTTAGTAAGAAGCTCTCTTTTCCTCTTTTGTTATAATCTGATATAAAGGTTGCACCTTGAAGATTTATAATGTTATCTGCCATTACTGTTGCTATAATTTCACGACGTAGTGGATGATGTACTATTTCATGTTCATAAGCTGCAAGAAATGATTTTGGAAAGTATTTAAAGAGAAACTGATTTGCAAAGGTTTCATCAATGAGGTTAGACTCAAGTAATACATTTTTTACAAAGATTTTAGAATATGAGATTATTGAGCTGATGATTGGTCTGACAATAGAACCCTCAGCACATAAAATCTCACGTATGTTTTCATTTTTAGGAATGTAGTATTCTCTTCTTGAAAAGCTCGATAGATTAGTCTCTAAAACTTCAATACTTGATAGAAAGTCATCAAGATATCTTTTACTGAGACTTGAATCTCTAGAGATTGCCAGAGATTGATGGTAGTGACTCCAAAGAACAAGGTTTACCACCTGCTCAGTCAAGTTTTGAAGAGTCTTATTTGCTTCTTCCTCATCTAA
>JAFLJZ010000199.1 GCA_022712775.1 Sulfurimonas sp. | reverse complement strand
TTCCGATCTGACGAAGTGCTATGAGTGATGGTGCAATTTCCCCAGAGGGTACACGTGCTTTTTCCAAGGGTGCATATTTGGGTCAGTTTCCTGTAAATACAGGGGAAGGAAGTTTAACATCTAACTTCTTATATACACATGCTTATAATAAAAATGACAATTGTTATCTTGATGTAAAAGAGGGAACTTTTTTCGCTAAAGGTATATATAGAATCGTAAATTTCTTTTCAAACAAGGCTATCGCTCAAAGAATATACAAACATTTAGTGATTCACAGTCCTGATTCTGAAAGTTATCTTTTTGATTCTAAGAGCATAGTGTGTTATAGAGTAAACTGGAATGCTCCTTTAACCTCTTTTCCATCAACCGTCCCATCTGATATACCAGATATTATTTTTCAAATGGGAAGTGGATTATATGGAGTGAGAGATGCAGATGGAAATTTTGATGAGTTACGATATAAAAAAACAATGCGTTTCTCCAAAATGACAGAGATAAAAATGGCACAGGGAGCAAAGCAAACAGGTGGAAAGTTATTGGCTTCAAAGGTGAGTGAAGCGGTTGCGTATTATCGAGGGGTAGAAGCACATAAGGATTTGTTTTCTCCTAATCAATTTCCGTTTGCACATACACTTGATGAACTGTTTACATTTATAGGAAAACTCAAAAGATTGTCTGATAAACCTGTTGGAGTTAAAATAGTTATTTCATCGCAAAGTTCATTTGATGAATATGCAACTTTAATAAAGAAAAAAATTGATGAAGGTTCAGATGAATATCCTGATTTTATGACAATAGATGGTGGAGATGGAGGAAGTGGAGCTGCCCCATTAGAGATGATGATGACAGTAGGTATGGTCATCGCTAAAGCCTTGTATATCGCAGATTCTACACTTAAAAAAGTCGGAGTAAGAGATAAGCTAAAACTTATCGCGAGTGAAAAGGTATTAACTCCCGATGATGCTATAGTCCTTTTTGGAATCGGAGCTGATTTTGTAGGGGTTGCTAGAGCTTTTATGATGAGTGCGGGATGTATAAGAGCTAGAGAATGTTCAGGTGCAAATGGTAGAAATTGTCCTGTTGGACTTGCCACACAAGATAAGAAAAAACGCGCATCTTTCTTAGTAGAACAAAAGGCAAAAAATGTTGCCTCATACCATACGCAACTCTTGTACGGAATCCGAAATTTACTTGCTATTATGGGTGTGAATCATATTCAAAAACTAAATCAAACAAATCTTATTTTTAAAGACCATACAGGAAAAACATATATGAATGTAGAAAGATATTTTAAGGAATCTTTAGTTGATTAAATGTGTGTTTTTGCACAAAGACTACACACTTCTTCTATATAATGATATAAGTTAAAACAATAAAAGGATAGAAAATGAAAAAGCTAAGTTTAACAGCACTTTTAATGGGTGCGGCATTATTTACAGCACTTGGGACAACAACACTAAGTGCAAAATGTGGCGGAGCAGAAGCTTCTAAATGCGGTGGTGAAAAAGCTGCAAAATGTGGTTCAGATAAAAAAGCTGCAAAATGTGGTGGTGATAAGGCTGCAAAATGTGGTGGCGATAAAAAAGCTCCAAAAGCAGCAGAGAAATGTGGTGCAGGTAAGTGTGGTTGATTAAAAGCAGAAACTTTTAGTTTCTGCCTTAAGTTCTTAAGACAAATCTTTAATAAGTTTTACATACGCATCAAAATTGTCTAAGACAATATCTGCAAGTTTCTCTTCAAAATGCTCCCCTCTTTCTTTTAGAATCAAGGCTCTTACCTCTTCTTCTGACCAAGCATCTTTATAAATTCTTTTACAAAGTAAGGCATCTATTACATCAACAATAGCTACAATTCTTGCAAATATTGGTATTTCATTACCTTTTAATCCTTTAGGATACCCTTTTCCATTGTGTTTTTCATGATGGGAGTAGGCAATACTTGCAGCAGTCCGAAGTATTTTTCTTTTTGAGTGTTTAAGCACTCTATATCCAAGTTCAGCATGACCTTTCATGATTTCAAATTCATTTTCTGTTAACTTCCCTGGCTTTTGCAAGATATCATCACTTATTCCAACCTTTCCAATATCATGAAGAGGAGAGGCAAGTTCTATCAGTTTTACATCGTCCTCACTTAGTCCATATTCCGCAGCGATTAAAGCACTAAGTTTTGAAACTCTCGCTGTATGGTTTTTTGTTTCTTCTGAACGAATTTCTTCAATCTCACCCATAGCCATCATTGTATCTCGCAAGGTTGATTCTATCTCTTCATTGAGTGTTTGAAGTTCTGCATTTTTCTTGTGTATTTCATTTTCTTTAAGAATTACATCTTGATTAAAGTTGTTAATATTTATAGCGACTTTTTCTAGCTCTCTACTTTCATAGGAGTTCGTATCTAGCGTACTATGGATATTGTAGGCTTCTTCACCTTTGTCAATGACGTGAGAAAGGGGCTCAGAAATATATTTTTCTATAAGCGAAGACATGTTGAATAAAATGATAAAGGCAAAAAATATTAAAAGACCTATAAGAAAAAAACCATATTTAATAACCATTTTTTGCGTATCACTTATATCAATATCTAAATGTATTGCACCTAAGACATCACCTTCTTGTGCATTATGATGACAAGAGATACAGTTCAGTGTTCCTTGTGTAGTTGCTATATAGGGTATTGTTGCACTAAATTTCCCATTAGCATCATTCCAGTAAAAATGATTTTCTTTTGTTTTTAGAACCGCTTGAATATCCCAAGAGTAAGATGAAGGATCTTCTTTAATTCTTGTAATAGTGATTTTCTCTATATTGTGTATAGTTTCAATCTCATCTAAAAAGTATTGTTTTTTATCCATGATTTCAGCTTTCATATGAGAGGTTAATCCAGCCTTAATAGCTTTAGAAATCGTGAGTGCTTCATTTTCAAGGACATCTTGATAGGCAGCCCTATACACAAGTGTAATGATAGCTGTAATGATAAGAATGGAGAGAGTGAAAATTTTTATAAGACGCATTAAAGTTATATTTTTTATGGTTTGTTTCAATTGTTTTTAGCCTTTAAAATATTTTCTTAACTGATATTAGCATATTTTTATTTAAACTGCTATTGTTCAATAATTTGTGCTATTCAATTTATCGGATGTAACTTTATGTCATTATTTCACTACATTTAAAAAAAAGGGGGGGGGATTTTGTAACAATTTATATTATTTGTGATAAATTAGAATTATAATGAATAGAAAAACAATAATACAACTAATCCTGCTATTTGTGAGTATTAATACTCTAAGTTATTTTATAATAGAAACAAATGCTGAGCATAAAGTTAAAATGGTATTTAATGAAAAAATAAAAACCTTAGATACACACTATAAACTTTTACTTCAAACCCAAAAAGAAAATGCTTCTACAATGTCACAAGATATTTTAGGGATAGATGAGATTACTAAAATAATGCAAGAAGCTCAAGCTTCTACAAACTTGGAAAAAGTAGCATTAAGAGAGGAACTTCACAGGCTAGTAGATAAAAAATACCAACTCATGAAACAAAAAGGTGTCTTACAGTTTCAGTTTGTATTTCCAAATAATGAATCATTTTATAGAGCACATAAACCAAGTAAGTTTGGAGATAATTTAACAGATGTTAGAGCAGACTTCAAGTATGTAAATGAAACAAAAACCCCCATAAGAGGATTTGTCCAAGGAAAAGTAGCACATGGTTTTAGAAATACATTTCCACTCTTTGATTCCAAAAAAAACCATATAGGAGCGATGGAAATATCCTTTTCTAGTGATAGGTTTCAATGGTATCTCAATAGAGTAAGTAATATCCATTCTCATCTTTTAATAAAGAAAGATATATTTGATTCAGAAATATGGAAGAGAGATGACTTAGCTTTAAAATATCATCAAAGTGTTGAAGATAAAAATTATATGCTTAGCTTAGGAGATACACATAGCAAACTTAAATGTATTAAAGAAAATAAAAAGAGGTTAAAACCTGCAAAAGAAGTAATAGATTCACATATGTTACAAGGTAAAACTTTCGCTGTATATGTAGATAGTATGATTTATGATGGACATATTGATGTTGTTTCTTTTTTCCCAGTACAAGGTATAGATAGAAAAACTGTTGCATGGATAGTATCCTATGAGGAGAGTGAAATAATTGAATCTCTATTACTTAATAAGCTTATTCTAAAAATACTTTCACTACTTTTATCACTTTTAATGATTTACTTTATTATCAAGCAAATAAATGCAAAAAAAGACCTTCAAGAACAACATAAACTTCTAAATGATATTATTAACCTTACAGATGAAATTATGTTCATAACAAATTTTAAAGAGGTTAGATTTGCAAATACTAAGTTCAAAGATGTATTTAATACCTCAAGGATTAAAACACTCAAGGAATCAGATACGCATAATGTCTTAGATATATTTCAAGAGGTAGATGGCTACTTGCATAAGGGTTTACTAGAGAATGATGAGCTTTTTATATCTTTACTATTGAGAACAGCACCAGAAAAAAGAATGGTAACCTTGTTAGATGAAAATTTTCAAGCAAGAGTATTTAAAATTGATGTCACAAAAACTGAAGATAAACAAAACTGTTTAGTTACATTAGCTGATATTACAAAAATAAGAGAACAGCAAATCATTGTTGAGAGAAAAGCATATATAGATGGACTTACAAATGTATATAATCGAAATAAATTTGATGAAATATTTGGAAGTGAAATCCAGTGCAGTAAGAGATATAAATCTCCTCTTTCTATTGCTCTATTAGATATAGATAAGTTTAAAGATTTTAATGATACTTACGGACACCTCATAGGGGATGAAGTACTTGTCACTTTAGCCCAGACAGTCAACTCTCATGTTAGAGAAACAGATACATTCGCACGATGGGGCGGAGAGGAGTTTGTTGTACTATTTAAAAACACTTCATCTGATGATGCAAAAAATATATCAGGAAAATTAAAAAATTATATTGAAGAAAATACACATTCTATAGCTGGAAAAATAACTGCTAGTTTTGGTGTGACTGAATATCAAGAGGGAGATACCTTAAAAAGTATGTTTGAAAGATGTGATAAGGCTCTTTATCTTGCTAAAGAGAATGGTAGAAATAGAGTTGAAGTACTATAATTTATAATATCAACTTTAGTTCTACACAAAGTATACACAGAGTTTAAGTATAATAATACTATTAACCTTATAGATAAAGGAGATAAAATGTGTATACCTCATGGTGCAACTGGTGGAATATCAAATGGATTTGTTAAAGAAGATAAACCAAAAAAACATATTAAAAAAGTCTCTCAGTCTCAGTTTGAAAAGGGTGATCCAGACTTTATAGATGAAAGAACAATTAATTATGAACCTAAGAAAAAAGAATCATTTTTTTCATCTTTATTTGAGTAAATGATG
>JAFLJZ010000198.1 GCA_022712775.1 Sulfurimonas sp. | reverse complement strand
ATAACTTCATCAAAAATCAAAAGAGTATTTGTTATATTGCAAAGTTCTCGTAACTCTAATAAAAATTCTTTATCTGCTGGAATAAAACCCATATTCCCAGCAATAGGCTCTATAATAATACAAGCAATATCTTTAGAATCTTCAAAACATTTTTTTACTGATTCGATATTGTTATATTCTGCTAAAAGTGTATGTTTTGTAAAGTCCGCAGGAACACCAGGTGAGCTAGGATTTCCAAAAGTAGCAGCACCAGAGCCTGCCTCAACTAAAAGTGAATCGCTATGCCCATGATAACACCCTTTAAACTTTATAATATCATCACGCCCCGTAAAACCACGAGCAAGACGAATCGCACTCATTACGGCCTCTGTTCCTGAACTTACAAATCTTACCTTGTCTATAGAATCAAAGAAGCTAACTACAAGTTTTGCCAATTCAGTCTCTGCTAAAGTTGGTGCACCAAAACTAAGACCATGCTTTACCGCTTCTATAACTGCTTTTTCTATTGTTTCATCTCTATGACCAAAAATAAGTGGTCCCCAAGATTGAACAAAATCTACATATTTGTTACCATCTATATCAGTCAAGTAGGCACCCTCGCCTTCCTTTATGAAAATTGGAGTTCCTCCAACACTTTTAAATGCTCTAACAGGAGAATTTACTCCACCAGGGATTAATGCTTGTGCTTCTTGAAATGCTTTTATCGACGCTTCTGTACTCATTGTATACCTTAGAAATTATTTTTATTATTATAGCAAACTAGTATTAATCATCTTTGTGTATACTTCAGATATGAATCGTTCTTCTTTTGCCTTACTTGTAGCATTGTTAATCCACTTTTTATTTTTTCTTATTGTTATACGCCTTGATAATCTAAAACCAGAAATAAAACCTATACCCAAAGACAATAGAATCAAAGTATCACTCAGAGAGCTTCCTAAGACAAAAAAATCTATAGTTAACAAAAAACCCGTACAGCCACCAGAGATAGCACCACCGATGCCAAAGGGTTCTCAACTTAAAAAATTAGTTAAAAAAGAACCTATTATCTTTAAAGAAAAAGTAAAACCTAAAGAGCCAAAATTAAATCCAAAAAAGCAAATAACAAAACCAAAGCCTAAGGTAGAAAAAATACAGCCACTACCACCAAAAAAACCATATATTCCTCTTTTTAAGGAAAAAAAAGAAAAACCAAAAAAGCAAAAGAAAAAAGCTCCAACAGACTGGATGCTTCAAGATAAATCAGCAGAAATAATTCCTGATAATGCTATTAAAAAATCTCATGGAGCAAGTGCAGGTAAAAATATTCAAGAGCTTTATGGAAGTGAGTTTGGTAAGTTAAGCGTAGGACAACAAAAATACATACTTGACAACCAAGAAATTATGAGAAGAATCACACAAGAAGTACTGAACAGACAAGCTAGAGTAAGTGATATAAATAATATTAACGTTAACAGAAGTAATGTTATAGAATTTTATCTTCATCCAAATGGAGATATGAGTGATTTTAAATTCTTAGAAAAAAGTGGTTATTTTATGCTTGATGATATAACACGAAACACCATAGAGTATGCCTATAGTAGATACCCAAGACCAACAGAAAAAACACTTATACGCTACAATGTATTTTATAACTTACTAAGATAAATTACGAATACCTTCTCTAGATTCGCCACTCACCTTGTCTTCAAACACGACAATGCAGCCACTAACAATATCTCCATAATACAATGGAGTAACACACACAGAAACTTCTATTAGTGAACCATCCTTTTTAACAAAAAATTCAGTATTATTTTTATAAATCTCAAGTGTTTGCATTGTAGTATATATTTTACAATCTTTTTGAAAACGCGGTTTATTGTTGATGTCTTTGTAATGTATATAGTTATGAATTGGCATATCCATAAGCTGATTTTTTGTAAATCCAAGTAAAGAAAGCGCTTTCTTGTTTATAAATGTAATTTTATGATTTATATCTAAGGTATAAACTCCACTATCAAAACCTTCTACAATGTCATAAAAACGTTTTTCTCGCTCAAAAGCACTATTTTTTTCCTCAAACACATTTAGATAAAGCTTTATCTTATTTAAGAGTTGATTGTCATCAATGGGCTTTGTTATATAATCAACAGCACCCAAGGAAAAACCTTGCTTAATAAACTGTTCTGCTTTAAAAATAGCGCTAACAAAAATAATAGGTATGTTTCGTGTTCTGGAATTTGATTTAATCATTTTTGCCAACTCAAAACCATTTATATCTGGCATTTGTACATCACATAAAATTAAATCTACTTTTTTAGTGAGTAAAACGTCTAAGGCTTCTTTTGCATTAAGTGCTTCATATTGTGTAACACTACCTAATGTACTCAGGAGTGCGTTTAAGGTAAAAAGATTGCTTTTATTATCATCTATAGATAATATAGAATATTTACTCATATACCTTGTGGCACACTTTATTTCGTCCACCTTTTTTTGCTTCGTACAGTGCATCATCTGCTCGTTTAATGATAGTATCAAGTGTATCATCTAAAGTAAACCCTGTTACTCCAAAACTACAAGTAAGCGTATTCGCAACTACATCAAATTTATACGACTCTATATATCTTCTTAAATTTTCTGCTATTTCTAAACCTTTGCTGTAGCTCACATCAAAGGCTAGAACAAATTCTTCTCCACCCCATCGTGCAAAAATATCTTTATCTCTTATATGTGACTTAATAAGCTTTACTATAGTAACAAGGATATTATCTCCTACTAGATGCCCATGCGTATCATTAACCATTTTAAAATAATCTATATCAAATATTATAAACACAAAAGAGTTTTTTTCTGTTTTAGCTATAGCTATTTTTCGATCCATAAGTCTATGAAACATATTTCTATTGTAAATTTGGGTGAGTGAATCAAAGCTTGCTTCATGTTTATACTCTAAGGCTAACTGAGAAACTTGCGTAATATCTGTGAATGTTACGATATATTGATCTTTAAAAGCAGTGGCTTTTACATTAAAAACGTATTCGTTATTATCTTTAGCAATTTTCACTAATACATCTTCATCTTTTGATAAGCGAATAATTTCATTAATCCAGCAGGCAGTATTTTCTAAATATTCTCCAGTAAAATACTCTTCATCATCAATAAATGATTCACTGACACACTTATATTGAGAACGTAACTCTTTCATATTTTTACAAGCATAAAAGTTTAACAATGCTTTGTTCGCCGTAAAGTCTTCTTTACCACTTGTTACTAAAATAAGGTTTTCTTGTAAGTCAAGAATACTTTGCGTGTATTCTTGTTCTTCTAAAAGTTGCATATCTTTTTCTTTTAAACTAAGGTGAAAAGAGATTCGAGCAAGAAGTTCAACATGGTTAAATGGTTTGTTAACATAATCATCTCCACCAACTTCATAACACATATCTATGGTATCATCATCTTTTTTTGCAGTAACAAAAATAACAGGAATATTTTTTGTCTTTTTATTTGACTTAATCATCTTTGTAGCAGCAATACCATCAATATCAGGCATCATGATATCCATAAGAATTAAATCAACCTTCTGCTTTAAGAGAATTTCGAGACCTTTGTTCGCAGAATCAGCCAAAACAATATCATAAAGGTCTCGAGCCATATCATTTATAACACTTTGAACAATAAATAGATTTGTTTCAATATCATCAATACAAAGAATTGTTTTCTTCATTAAGCCACTTTTTTAAAAATTTTGCAATTATCACTACAACGATCAAACTTATCTGCTAATTCTTGCACAAGCATTTCGCTTTTACCTAAGACAAGGTATCCACCAAACTTCAAGGAATCATAAAAAAGTTTAAAAACTTTAATTTGCAATTGATAATCAAAATAGATAATCACATTATTACATATTATAATATCAAATTCATTAAATGAACTATCTGTCGCCAGGTTATGTTGAAAAAATAATGTTTTTTTCTTTATTTTCTCATTTATACATGAAAAATTGTCGTTTTTTGTAAAATATTGATTTAAATCAATATTTAAATCTACTTTTATAAGATTTTCTTCTGCTTGAATATAAGAATCTTTAGAAAAGATACCATTTTTAGCCTCTTGCAAAACAACACTATTAAAATCTGTTGCATAAATAATACTTTTCTCTAAGAAATTTAAATTATCTAAAAGAATAGCCAAGGAATAAACCTCTTCGCCACTGCTACATCCAGCACTCCAAACCTTTAGATGTTGTGCATGTTTATACCTAGTATTTAATATTAAAGATATTTGATTAAACGATTTTGGTTTACGAAAAAATTCTGTTACATTAATTGAAACATCGAGAAAAAATGCCTTAAATGCATTCACATCAAACAAGATAAGACCCACTGCATTTTTTACATTTTTTACCCCATGCTTCGTCGCAAAAATATCAAATCTTCTTTTGAGCATTTTTCTATGGTAAAGTCTAAAATCATAACAATACTTATCATATATCATCTCTAAGAGGTAAGAAATTAAATCATCTTCATTTAGAGATTGACTAAGATACTCAAGGTATCTCTGTATCTCTTTTAATGTAAAAATATAATGTTGTACACCTACCTTTATCGCGTTTTGAATCATAGGTTTGGCTTCACATTCATTCATATTTTGAAGAATTATTTTAGAATTATTGCTTCTTAAATACTCTAGTTTATCAACCCCATCATCACAATAACCACACTCTTGAATCACTAAAAGTTTTTCTTTATAGCATTCACTAAAAGATGCATAACTTAAAGATATAGAAGGCTTAGCAAAGTTATATTTATCATCATCGCTAAGATAAAAATAAGAATCTCTAACTTTAAGATGCTTATTATTAGGTGCTATATAGATATGTTTTTTATTGATATATTCGCCATCCTTGGCATAAGAAACTTTATACTCCGTATAGGCTTGGAGTATCTCATCAAAAAAGCCAACCTTATCCATCTCTACATGCTGCACAATTACAAGAGATAAGGCATCCAAATTAATACTTTTAACTATTTCTATGATTTTAGTAAAAGAATCTGCACTTCCTCCGATTAAGACTACTTCGATTTTATCATTTGTGACAATATTTCCTTTAAACAAGGATTCAAAACTTGTTTTAAATCCAAGCATATTAAAATATCTATTTAATTTATTTTTATGCGTAACTATTTTTACCTGCTTCTTATTCCTTACAACTGCATCATATAAATGATGAATTAACTCGGCACTCACACTATAAATGATTCCAAATTCTAAATGCAAAGTATCATAATCTTTTAGAAGAATTTTTTCAAGTTCTTGCGTATCAGATAGGGTTAATGGTGGATCTATTAGTACCTGATACGAGTTCTTAACATTAAAAATTCTAAGCATGCTACTGTATCCACGCCTTTATCATCGTAATAAGAGCAGTATGATCTACAGGCTTAGGTAGATAATCATTTGCACCAGCATCTAAGCACATTTGCTTATCTTTTTGCATTGTTTTAGCTGTTATAGCAATTATAGGAATATCCTTATACTCTTCATGCTTTTTAATATTTTCTATAGCAATAAAACCATCCATAACAGGCATCATAATATCCATTAAAATTAAGTCTATTTTTTCATCTTCATTTTCTAAAAGTTCCAAAGCTTCTTTACCATTAAATGCACTAAATATCTCTGCATTCATATTCTCCAAGACTGATGTTAAGGTAAAAATATTTCTACTATCGTCATCAACAATAAGTATATTCTTACCTAAAAATTCATCAGCCATTGCAACATCTATTATTTCGTTGCTTAAAACTGAAGGTTGTATTACTTTAGCAATACTTTCAGGCTCCACTTCTAGGTTTTTTTCTAAATACTCTTCTAAGGGCAACCTAATATCAAAAACAGTACCCTCTTTAAGTTTTGAATTAACAGAAATTTTTCCGTGCATCAAATCAACGATTGTCTTACTTATAGAGAGACCTAATCCCGTTCCACCAAACTCTCTGCTTATGCTTCCATCTACTTGCTTAAAAGCTTCAAAAATAGTTTCTAATTTATCTTGAGGAATACCAATTCCACTATCTGCTACTTGAATAAGTAAACTATCATCTTCTCTTTGCATACTAAGGCGAACAAAGCCTTCTTTTGTAAACTTAATAGCATTACTTAAGAGGTTTTTTAATACCTGTGCTAACTTCGATTCATCTGTCATAAAGAATCCATCTAAATTATCTTCTACTATAAAGTCTATATTTTTTTCTTCTGCTGTGGCACTAAAAAGCTCTTGCATATCATTCATAATATCACTAAAGTTTACTTCTTTTATATCAAGTTCCATATTCCCAGATTCGATCTTTGTTAAATCTAAAATATCATTAATTAAAAAAAGTAAGTCATTTCCTGATTTATTTATAACATCTGCCTTGTCTACATCTTTTTGGTTCAAACTACTTTCTGGATTTTGCGACAATAACTTTGAAAGAAGAATAATAGAATTTAATGGTGTTCTAAGTTCATGGCTCATATTTGCTAAAAATTCACTTTTATATTTTGATGCTTTTTCTAAATCTTCAGCACGTTTATCTATCTCTTCTTTAGCAAGTGCTAATGTTTCATTTTTACCTCGAAGTTCTGCTGATTGAAGCGTGAGTTGTTGTTGCTGTTCTTCCATCTGTACATTTGTTTCTTGAAGTTCTTCACTTTGTGACTGAAGCTCTTCAAATGCTGATTGAGATTTTTCTAAAAGTACTTTTATTTGTGCATTTTGTGCTGTAACATAGAGTGCAGTAGCAAAGATTCCCGCTGCTTTGAGTAAGTAATCTATATGAATTTTTGTAAATTCTCCATACGACATTATTTCGCAGACACCGAGTAGTTTTCCCTCATGAACAAGTGGAAATACAAAAACATTTCTAGGTTTTCCAAGTGTTGTTCCTGATTCAATCGTATAACTACTTTGTTTAACATCTTTAAGTAACATATATTCTTGTTCTAAGCCTACTTGACCAACAACACCTTCTCCTAGTTTAAAGCTTTTTTGTGATTTATCACTTGCTTTGTAAGCAAACGATGCACTTAAATTTAAAAGTTTTTTCTCTCTATCGTATATGTATATAACACCACTACTTGCTTCAACATAGCGTGATGCCATTGTTATTGCTTGAAGTGCTAGTTCTTTTGTATTTTCAATTCCAGTAAGCTTATTACTAAAATCACCAATACCCTCACTAAAAAATATCTCTTCTTTAGTTTTTATTGAGTTCTGTGATAGTATTTCAGTCATTCTAAGCATCGCATTTCCAAGTTCATCATGCTTTGATTTAACACTAAGTGATTGC
>JAFLJZ010000197.1 GCA_022712775.1 Sulfurimonas sp. | reverse complement strand
CTTTAGCAAATTTTGCAACCGTTGCGATGATATCATCTGCTTCAAATCCTACACGACCGAGAGTTTTATAACCCATTTTATCTATCCACTCGATTGCGATAGGTAATTGCATACTCAGCTCAGGTGGAGGAGCACTTCTGTTAGCTTTATAATTAGGGTCTATATCATTTCTAAAAGTAGGTCCTTTTGTGTCTATTGCAAAGATTATATAATCACTATCATGCTCTTTTTGAAGACTTGATATAAAATTCGTAAAACCTGTTAAAAGTCCTGTTGGGAAGCCATCTTTATTTTTTAAGTGTTGTGGGAGTGCATAAAAACTACGGAAGAAAAATCCAAATGTATCTATTATTGTTACTGTCTTGCTCATTAAGTTCCTTACTCTTATTTTTTTTCTAGTTCGTCTAAAGTGTCATCAACTGCATCTTCAAGAAGCTCATGATTATATCCTGCATCGTGTGCTTTTTTTAGTCCTATATTAATTGCAACCTCTGATAAAGGGTTGTTGATAGGTACAAGTGTTTTTACAATATTTAAAGCAATAGAAAATTCTTTTACCTCAGCTGGGGCACTTGCTGGGTTATCCGCATAATGAATCATCTCTACAAATTCACTATCAAACTTCCAATGCTCAAATATCTTTGCTGTTACCTCTGAAGAAGTCACATCAACATAAGATTTTTCTACCTGTGCTAAGTTATTTGAGAGTTCTACTTCTGAGTAAAATGAAGTTGTTTCATCTTCTTGAATTATATCACTCGCAATAAGTATCTTGCCTGTTTCTTGAAGAAAGGTAGCAAGGTAAAGTTTATCTGCCTTCGTTTTATCTATTTGTTTATACCATTTCATCATCAAGGTTGCTTGAAGTTCTGAAATTTGTGCAAATCGCTCTGATGTGATTCCATACGGTTGCATATCTACATTTAAAAGTTTTCTAACCCCATTTGAAAGAGCTATAGAGCGAGTCATACTCATACCAAAAAGTGCAACTGCTTGGGCAGGATTATTAATTTCTCTAGCAAAACCATAAAGTGGTGAATTAGCTGCTTTTAGAAGATTCGCAATTATCATAGGATCATGTGCTACAACCTGAGCCATCTCTTGTACAGAAGCCTCAGGGTCTGAATATACTCTGTTAATATCTACAATAGTTTTTGAAAGGGGTGGAAGAGCATTTATACTATCTATAATTGAGCTTTTCAAGGAGAAATCCTTTTGATTTATTTATTGTTTCTTAGACTTCTTGCATAATCTAAATATAGCTTAAAGGAGTAAAAAGTCTATTATATCACTTTAAATATAAACACCTTAAACAACAACCTGATTTCTTCCGCTATCTTTATAAATAAACTTTGATTTAAAAATATTCATCTTCTTTTTTTACCTTTACCCATATCGTCAAACTTTAAAAACAATGCTAAATCATCTTTCATATCTGCGCCTAATGATTCCCAAGTACTTTTTTTTTCCTCATACCTTTTAGTATTGCGGGTTTTACTTAAATTAATATCTCGAATAAGATAATGATAGCGTACAAGACTTTTCGTGTACTCCCCTACAAAAAACCAATTTTTAATTATCTGGTAACTTTTTTCTTCGTGGTCAGTAAAACTATATTCATTAAACTTTCGATCTTCTTCATCTTTAACAAAGGCTGTTGAAGGTTTTCCTATATCATGAAAAATGGCAGCTGCAAACATTTTGAACTCTTTTGCTTTAAGTGTATAGTAAATCACTCGTAGTGTATGTATTAATATACCATGTTGATGCCATTTGTTTTGTACAAAGAAAAGAGACTGAAGGTAAGGTTTAGAAAAAAATTTGTTATTTACTTCCATAGTTAAGCCATAACATCAGGTTTTCCAAAGTAATAACCTTGAGAGTATTCCACACCTAAATCTTTTAATATATTAAAAATATTTTCATTTTCTATATACTCTGCAACCATCTCAATATGTTGCTCTTTGGCAAAAGATACAATCGTTTTAACAACAGACAAAGAATATGCATCTGTTTCTATATTTTTAATCAAACTTCCATCTATTTTTAAAATATCTGGCTGGTATTTTAATAATCTTTCAAAATTTGAATACCCTGCCCCAAAGTCATCTATGGCGATTCTTACACCATAGGCTTTCACTTCTACGATAAACTTACTAATTTCATCAATATCACGAACATCTTCATCTTCTAGAAGTTCAAAAACGATTCTTGATGCTGAATCTTTATGCTTGTCCAATAATTCAAATATTTTTTTCTTTGTTGACGGTTTTTCTATATCTAAGGCAGATATATTAATCGTTATACTTTTATCTGTTTTGCTCAAAGCATTAAAGGAATTTTCAAGAACCATATTAGTAATTTGTGCATAATACTTCCCTTTTTTTGCTATATCTAAAAAAACAAATGGAGAAATAATTTTCTCATCTTCATCTACTAAACGCACAAGTGATTCATACTTTACTATCTCTTTGGTGTCATTAGATACTATAGGCTGAAAATATGAAATTATATTTGAATTCTCTAAGGCTCTTTTAACCATTTTTAAAATTTTTAAATTATTTTGAGCATTTTTCTGTTCTTTTTGTGCAAGATTATTAGCAATAATAAACTCTTGTTTAGTATGTTCTAAGGATTTCATTCCATAATTTACATTTTCAATACACTCTTTACCATTTGAGATACTAATCAAAACTGAAATATCATATTCTATTTCACCCAAGTCTACGCGAAAAGCATTTACTGTTGTTTGTTGTCCAGTTTCACCACGTTATGGTTGCCTAGTTTGAAAAGTATAAAAGCGATAGCTTAATAACATAATTGTAAAATCTTTATATCACATAAGGATTTATAAAATGTCACAAACCTATCACTCTAATGCTAGAACAAACCAGCACATAAGAGAAATAATACAGAAATCTGATTTAACAAATGTTGAATTAGCCCAAAATTACAATTTAAATGTTAAAACAATAGCCAAATGGAAAGATAGAGAATTTATTGAAGATAAAAGTTCAAGACCACACAATATAAAAACGACTTTAACATCTTTGGAAAAAGAGTTAATAAAAGTAGTTAGAACAATGACTTGGATGGAATTAGATGACCTAACAGATACAATAGTTGATATTATTCCAAATGCAAACAGAAGCAATATCTATCGTACTTTAAAAGCTTTTGATATAAACAGAGTTCCACAAGAACAAAAAGAAAAAGCTAAAAAGTTCAAAGAGTATGAGCCTGGTTATTTGCATATTGATGTTACATATTTACCAAAGTTTGAGAAACAAAAATATTACCTATTTGTAGCAATAGATAGGGCTACAAGATTATTATACTATAAGGTTTACAGGAATAAATCAAGTGAAAATGCAGTTGAGTTTTTAAAAGAATGTAAAGAATTTTTTCCATTTTATTTAACCCATATATTAACGGATAATGGGCTAGAATTTACAGACAAATGGGCAAGAGGTAAGGGATTTGTAAGTGGTAATCATAAGTTTGATGTAGAGTGTAAAGAGGATAGCATTGAACATAGATTAACAGCTCCATACACACCACAAACCAATGGAATGGTAGAAAGAGTAAATGGTACTATTAAAAATGCTACAATCAAAGCAGAGGATTATAAAAATATAGAAGATGTTAAAAAAGATTTAAATAAATTTTTGATATACTACAACTTCAACAGAAGACATGGGTCTTTAAGAAAAGAGTTAAAAGTTAGAACTCCATTTGATGCAGTTCAAAGTTGGTTTCAAACGAAGCCTGAAATATTTAAGATTTTACCAGATGTGTTTCAAGATATTGCTTTTGAAATGGTACAACGTGGTGAAACTTGACA
>JAFLJZ010000196.1 GCA_022712775.1 Sulfurimonas sp. | reverse complement strand
TAATGCTGTCTTTCCTCTTAAAGTAAACCAATTTCCTCACGCCATAGAAGCTATCACAAAAGCAGGAGAAAAATACTCTTATGGCCTAGAAGCAGGAAGTAAGGCTGAACTTGTTTTAGCAATGTCAAAGACTCCAAATGGTGCAAATATCACCGTTAATGGCTTTAAAGATAAAGAGATGATTATGCTTGGCTTTATCGCGGCACAAAGCAAACATAAAATCACACTAACCATCGAAGGTTTGAATGAGCTTGAGACGATTATAGAAGTAGCCAAAAACTCTTCTTTAAAGATTCCAAATATTGGAATTAGAGTAAGACTTCATAGTGTTGGAAGTGGCACTTGGGCAAAAAGTGGTGGTATGGATGCAAAATTTGGTCTTACTTCAACAGAAATCATTGAAGCTATACGACTTTTAAAAGATTCGAAACTCATAAATAAACTAAGTATGATTCACTTTCATATAGGTTCTCAAATGGAAGATATTGCACCTATAAAAAAAGCCCTAAGAGAGGCTGGAAATATTTATGCAGAACTTAGAAAAATGGGAGCTTTGGCGCTTGATAATATAAATATTGGCGGTGGATTAGCTGTAGAGTATGACCAACATTCACATGGAAAATCTAGAAACTATTCTATAAAAGAATTTTCTAGTTCTGTTGTTTTTTTACTTGGTGAAATTATGAATGCTAAAAATGTAAAACATCCTAATATTTTCACAGAATCAGGACGATTCATTGTAGCTTCTCATGCTGTTTTAATTACACCTGTTTTAGAGCTTTTTTCACAAGATTATCATGAAAAACTTCTTCAACTAAAAGAAGCAAACCCTCCTTTAATTGATGAACTTTTAGAATTATATAAGTTACTTAACGATTCTAATGCTATTGAGTATCTTCATGATTCTCTTGACCATGTGGAATCTTTACTTACACTCTTTGACTTAGGTTATATAGACTTGCAAGATCGCTCAAACGGTGAAATACTCACACATAACATCATCAAAAAAGCCTTATATTTAAAATCAGGAAGTCCCACTGATGAACTTGAACAACTTCAGGTGAAACTTCAAGAACGCTACCTTATCAACGCTTCTATATTTCAAAGTTTACCCGACTACTGGGGTTTAAATCAGCATTTCCCGGTAATGCCTTTACATCATTTAGAAAAAACTCCTCACCGTGCAGCTTCCTTATGGGATATTACCTGTGATAGTGATGGGGAAATAGGATTTAATCCAGAGAAACCTCTTTACCTTCATGATATTGATTTGGATAAAGAAGACTATTTTTTAGGATTTTTCAATGTTGGTGCCTATCAAGAAACATTAGGGATGAATCATAACCTTTTTACAAAACCGAGTGAGTATACAATTCTTATAACTGATGGAGGCTATGAAATCACAAATTCTATAGAATCAAAGTCTATTCTAAATATCTTAGATTCTATCGGATATAAAAAAGAAGAAATTTTAAAGAAGCTTGAAGATGATATCTTAAACAGCAACTTTATTACAGAAAAAGAAAAAACTGATACACTTAGCCAATTAAAATTATTTTTACAACAAAATGGTTATTTAAGAACTACAAACTAAGGCTTAATGTTGAGTATATATAGTGATATAAAAGAAGATTTTTCAAATGCTTACAAAAATGATCCTGCTCTGAAGTCTAAGATGGATTTTTTATTTAACTATCCTGGTGTTTGGGCTATAGCTTGGTATAGAATCGGACATAAACTTCATCTTGCTGGTTTCACACGCCTTGCGAGAACCGTCATGGGATTAACACAAATATTTACAAATATTGATATCCATCCCGCAGCTCAAATAGGTAGTAGAGTTTTTATTGACCATGGTACTGGTGTTGTTATTGGTGAAACTTCTATTATTGAAGATGATGTTATTATTTATCAAGGTGTTACACTTGGTGGTGTTTCACTAACACATGGAAAACGACATCCTACTATCAAAAAAGGTGCTGTACTTGGTGCTGGAGCGAAAATACTTGGAAATATTGTTATTGGGGAAAGAGCAAAGGTTGGAGCAAACTCTGTTGTTGTAAAAGAAGTACCTGACTGCTCTACCGCTATTGGTATCCCTGCTCATGTTATAGAAAAAGGTCGCTGTACAGATCCATTCATGCACAACATGCTTCCAGATATTAACAAAGAGATGTTCGAGTATTTACTCAAAAGGGTTGCTGTTTTGGAACATATTTTAGTTGTTGATAACAAATCAGTACTCGAAGAAGATTTAGAACTTGAGAACATTTATGAATCTTTCATTAAGGCTATGAAAAACTAACTTTCATCTCACTTATTTGTGATAATTATGCTATAATTGATATAAGTTAATGTCATCATTTAAAGACATACTCTAATTATAGGAGAAAATAATGAAACCACTTAGCAAAAAAAATGCTCCCTCTCAGATAACAAACAACGAAAAAATAATGAATAAAGATGACTTTATCGTATCTAAGACAGATACAAAAGGTTACATAACCTACTGCAACCAAATTTTCATAGATATGTCAGGTTACACAAAAGAAGAACTTATCGGTTCAAATCATAATTTAATTCGACATCCAGACATGCCCGCAGTTGCATTTAATCTTGCTTGGGACTTAATAAAAAATGGTAAAGAATTTTTTGGTTTTGTAAAAAATCTTAAAAAAGATGGTGGATATTATTGGGTATTTGCATACATCACAGCAGATTATGATTCTAAAGGTACTATAGTTGGATATTCTTCTTTTCGAAGAAAACCTTCTCCTGCTGCTATTGCTGCTATAGCTCCTGTTTATAAACTACTCGTTGATGCTGAAAAAAAAGGTGGTATGGAAGCATCAGGAAAACTACTCGGTGAATTTTTAGCCGAGAATAACACAACATACAATGACCTTGTTATGAATCTACAAAAAAGTTAAGGAAAGACAGTATGCCAATTTTAAAAGATTTAAAAACCTTAAGTTTTCTATCGCTCAACATTATTATTGCTCTTTATTTATTTTTAGCTCATTCATTAATTATTGTATCCATTGCTCTCATCGCAATAAGTTTATTAATTATATTTATTCCATCTAAAAATAATATTTGCGAATCAGATGATAAGGTATTTAGCAATATTTTAGATGTCACACACCAGGTTTCACGAGGAGAACTTACAAATCGAATAGACTATGAAGATATAAATTCTCGCTCGGGAATACTTGCAAAATCTATCAATGATATGCTTGATCAAGTTGAAGTGATACTTAGAGAATCAAGAAATAGTATCGAAGCTGTTACAAATGGTGATACTACAAGAACTATGTTTTCAGCTGGGCTTCATGGTGAATTTAAACTTACTGCTGAAGCAGTTGCTAGAACAATAGATGCAATGAAAGAAAATGCAAAATATCAACTCGCAGGAATGTTTACAAAAGAGTTGTCATCAAGTAACGGCGGGGTTAAAGGTAACCTTGATTTAATTATGCAAAATATCCTTGTAATTGGTGATGAAATAAAAAATGTTGCTATATCTACAAGAAAAACATCCTCGCTTGCAGAAGAAACAAATCAATCCGTAACAGTTACAAGTACTGAGATGAATAAACTTTATGAGCTTATTACTGATACTGCTACTGCAATTACATCTTTAAATGATAATGTTACTGATATTAGTTCTGTAGTTGAACTCATTAAGGATATAGCTGATCAAACAAACTTACTTGCATTAAACGCTGCAATTGAAGCAGCAAGAGCTGGTGAGCATGGACGAGGATTTGCTGTTGTTGCGGATGAAGTAAGAAAACTTGCTGAGAGAACGCAAAAAGCAACAAGTGAAATATCTATAACGATCCAAACCTTACAACAAGAATCAACAAATATTTCTGAAAATTCTGATCGTATGAATAGTATTGCCGTAGCATCCAACGAGACTATGGATGATTTTTTAAAGAGCATGAGTATGTTTAATCAACGCTTAGAGCAAGATTCAAGAAGTGCAAATAAAAATACTATTGATTTAATGATGACAATCTATAAAATTCAACATATTATATTTAAATCCGCTGGATATACAGCCGTAACAAATGCTTCAAATAATAATGAAAA
>JAFLJZ010000195.1 GCA_022712775.1 Sulfurimonas sp. | reverse complement strand
GATAAAAGATGTTATTTATAATAGTGTTGAACTAGGCTCAACTATTCATGCTGATGAACATACTGGTTATGACCATTTTCACGCTCACTATGATATGAAAAGAGTTAATCATAGTATAGAGTATAAAAGTAAAGATGGAGCTTGTAATAATCAATCAGAAAGCTACAATTCAAGATTCAGAAGAATGCAATATGGTCAATGTCATAAAATATCAAATCTTTACCTTTCAAACTATGCAAATGAGATAGCTTACCGTGAAGATACACGAAGAATGAGTAACGGTACAATCTTTAATGATATTTTCTCAAAATGTCTATCAACACCTGTAAGTAATGAGTTTTGTGGTTATTGGCAAGGAAATAAGAGAGTTGCAGAGCGTTTAGGAGCTTAAGCAACTTCTTTAATTTGCCAAATTACAGTCACACCATCACGACCAACTCTCTCAACTAAATCATTATCAGCACTTCTACTTAAAGAGGCAACTATAGCTTTTTGAAAAGTTGATTTTTCGTAATCGCTCTCTAATATTAAACCTTTATTAGAGGCAATAATATCACTTATTTCATGTGTTTTTGTAGGTCTATTTAGTTTTCTAAGAGTGTCAAGTATTAAAACAACTGCTTCACCGTTATTAAAGTATCTCTGTTTCATAACTCTTTTAGACTTTACTGTTCTAAGGTCATATGAAGTATCAAAAATATGGATTGTTTTATCAATAGTAGATAGATTAGTTTTATGCTCTTTGATTAAAGCTTCGTGATATTGTATCTCACCTAAAAGCTCACTTCTCTTACTTACTAATGCACTTATTACATGTGTCTCAGCCATAATAAATCTCCTTAAATTAATAAGAAAATTTTAGCTGATTTTACGATGAAAGTCTTGTGCGTTTGCTACATAATATCGGGAATATGACTCATGAGATAACCGAATAGTATTGTAAGTGCCAACTAACCTATAGTGTCATATCTTTACATATTATAGGTGAAAAAGTGTAAACAAGATAGTGTAAATATTTTATGGATAGCATATGATTTCAAACGATGAAGTTACTTTATCTAAAAAGCTTATCCATAATATTTAATGATTCTCTTTCCATCTTAGCTTTACATTTCGGACAAATATTATTTATATCTATTGGATTAATAGCATCACTTTTTGGTTTTACTACTTTGCTATACCCACACTGTAGGCATTTGTATTTAAAGGGCTGTAGTGCTATCATAAGGCTACTCCATTAGTTCTTTTAAATCTTCCACATCGAAGTTTAATACTTTAGAAATACCTTTAATAAACATTTTTTCAGTAACATGGAATTCTCCATCTACTTTTGCTAATGCTATTAAATCAATTAGTAAATATAAACCTTCATCTGTGTTATTCTTAAAAATCGAATAATCAATTTGTATTTTTGAACTGCTACCTATTTCTTCAATAAGTGACATTTGTTCTTCATTAGATAAGTTCGATTTTTCAATAAAACCTTCAATAAATGTAACTTCAGTATCATCTATTGTGCCATCTATTTTCATCAAGTTAATTAAGGTTCCAATTTTAAGTTTTGAAATTTTACTTTGAAAGGCTTCCGTATTATCTTGAATTTGTAAATCTTCTTCTTGTAAGTCTAATGTTTCACTATCGTCATATACAATATCTTTAGAAAAGACTTCAACTGCTTGTGTAGCAATTTTATGTGTACTGTATTTTGACCAAGCTGCCATCGCAACTGCTCCAGCAACAGGTAACCATTTTGCAGCCATAGATTTAGCTAGTTTTTGTGTTATATTTCCACCTAAAGCTTTTATGATTTTTTGTAATGCTTGTGCACCAATTCTTTTTGCCATAACTTTTTGACCTTGAACTACTAGCAAGCTTGTAGCACCTTGTCCAACTGCACCAAATAAAACAGCAATTAGAATTTCAGGACTAACCTTGGTTTGACCATGTGCTTTAGCAATATCATAAATCATACTCATTTGATTTTTCATAATTAATGTTATCTCTGGTATTGCTGCTGCCATACCCCATGGACCAGGAATTAAACCAGCTCCACCTGAAATCATTGCATTTTTATTAGCATAGCTGTCGATAGTTGTTTGGATTGATGCTTTATCTGGAGATGGGTTATTACTGTACTCTTCTTCTTTTTCTTTTATCACTTGATCAACTGCTTTTGTTATACCTTGAGATATTTTTTCTTGAATAGCCTCTTTACTCATTTGGTTTTGACCTTGTTTTAATGTTTCGCTTGCTAGGTCTTTAGTTTTCTCTAGTGTCTCATTTGCTAAATCTTTTACTTTGTCAAATAGTCCCATATATTTATCCTCTATTTATATAATAACACCTTATAGAGTGTTGTTTGTAAAATCATATAGTAATACAATTTAATAAAACCTTATAGGGTGTTAAATAGTTTATGAAAATAGTTGATTTTGATAATAAGTCTTTAGAAGACTTTTACAAACTTGTTAGTAAAAATGTCGTTAAAATTAGAAAAGAGAAAAAGATTTCCCAATTAAAATTAGCTAATGCTATGGGACATCAAAATGCTACTTTTTTAGGTAAAGCTGAATTGTTAGTAGAAAATAAACATTTTAATCTTGAACATTTATACAAGATGTCTACTATTCTTGAAATTGATATATCAGAGTTTTTTAAAAAAGAATAATACAATTGTAAAGTAACTAGAGGACTATCTCTAGTTACTTTACATCATGAATTCTACAGCATCTTTAGCACTACCTGTACAAAGTCCACCATCTACAAGATATTTATCTAAATACTCTCCGTCTACATCTTTCTTGTCACTAGAGTAAAGATTAACTACATATCCGCTTTCAGTAGACTCAAACACTTCGTAATGAAATCCATTATGTTTAAAGTCTACACTTTTTTCATTTTTAAGTAGTCTTGCTAAAGTATTAATTTTTGGATTAGTGAGAGCTGACATGTTCATTCTTTTTGATCGTAGCGAATAGTGTAGGTTCAAATGACATATCTATTTCTATACCGAGCCCTAATGGACCTCTAACAGATTCGAGTTCAGTAAGCGAGAAATAGCCTAATTCAGAGTCCAATCCTTGAACATAGCCATAACAAGTAAGGTCACTCTTAGATACCTCTATGATGTACCAAGTCCAATTAGAATCAGGTGTAAATAGTTTAACATGACACATCGGATTTAGAGAACCTTCCGTTTCGTACAAGTTGGGAATAGATGATAAAAGTGCATCAGGTATTAATTTACCCATAATACACACCATCTTTACAAGCTAGAACACCTATGACTATACCGACAGTAAGAGCCATAAGTAAGTGGTTAGTTATTAAAGGATTTCTATACATATAAATCTCCCTTTATGCAGCTTGTTGCTGCTGAATTGCTTTATACCACATTTTACTATCACCATTCCAACGAAAGCCACAAGCCTTAATACTATCTTTCTTCGAGAATACATCATCTCCAACAACGACTAAGTTTTGCCCTTGCTCCATGATGGTTAACCCGATGTTGTAGAGTGAAGAATAGTCTTGTGGTGTATTGTTTTGAACTTGATTGTTCGGTGACTGGTATTCCTGTTGTTGAGGCTGTTGTAGTTGTGCAGGTTGTTGATAGTTCTGCTGTTGGTTATTTTGGCTTGGGTTAGGTGTCTTACTATACAGATTATTTCCAAACTGTCCACCAAAACTACGAAGTGAACGCTTGAGTGCATCGCTTACTGAACTTTTAGAAGCATTATCAATAGCATCTCCTACCGTTCTTGCCGTTCCTGTTCCCACCCCTGTATCTTCTCTCTCTATAAAGTTTCTTTGAGCATCATAAATCTTAACTTTTACGATAGCACTAAAAGTTATTACATGATTGCCATTTTGGTTAGTTTCCCTAGCAACTTCATCTAGTTTTGTAATGGTATAATCCCACATGTAGTTGAAGATGGTGTTTGCAACATTTATACAGTCATAAGTTTCTAGGTATTTAAAGCTCATACCTGCCTTGTCTATGGTCTTTACACGACTTTCTTTGAGGTTATATCCTAGTGCTTTTACTTGATTTTCTGAAAACATGATTTCTCCATTTATGCAGCTTGAGAATCTACTAAATTTAGTAGTTCCGTAGCCTGATTATTTGAGCTAGATCTTCTAGCATTCACTTTGATACGAGA
>JAFLJZ010000251.1 GCA_022712775.1 Sulfurimonas sp. | reverse complement strand
CGCTCTTCCGATCTCCAAGAAACCAAAGAGTTTATCTTTACCCCCTTTGTACTGTTCAACTTTATCGGGATTTGCTGCGATAATCTCATCACACATAGCTTCAATAGCTCCAGAATCAGATACTTGTTTAAGACCAAGTGTATCAATTACAGAATCAACATCTTCATTTTTTTTCATTAAATAATCAAGCACTTCTTTGGCAGCCTTACCACTAATAGTTTTATCATCAATTCTTTTTACTAAGAAGCCTAATTTTTTTGCATCAACTGGAGAGTTAGAAATATTTACCTCACCTGAAAAACGTGCTGGAAGTTCAACTGTAAGCCAAGTAATCGCAGTTTTAGCAGTCACACCCTCTTCACGCATCATTGTCTCAAAAAAGTGTGCTGTTTCAACTGAAGCAGTTACAACACCTGCATTGTATTCGTTCATTCCATACTCACTTATAAAGCGAGCCTTTTTTTCTTCTGGTAGTTCTGGTATTTTACTGTACTTGTCTAGCATCGCTTCCGTAATTACACACTTAAGTAAATCTGGCTCTGGAAAGTAACGGTAATCAGCTGCTTCTTCTTTTCCACGCATAGAACGAGTTTCATTTTTTTCTTGGTCATACAAACGTGTTTCTTGTGCAATTTCTTGCTCATAGATACCATCTTCCCATGCTTCACTTTGACGAGCAACTTCAACCTCGATAGCTTTTTGAATAAATTTAAATGAATTGATATTTTTCACTTCAACACGCGTGTAAAGTTTTTTATCACCCTTTGGACGAATAGAAACATTTACATCAACACGAAAAGATCCCTCTTGCATATTTGCATCACCAATGTCTAAATAACGGATGATAGAGTGTAGTTTTTTAAGATAAGCAACAACTTCATCACCATTAGATAAATCTGGCTCAGATACGATTTCAAGAAGTGGAGTTCCTGCACGATTTAAATCAACTTTAGAAATATCACCATCATGAATATTTTTTCCCGCATCTGCCTCAATATGTGCACGATTAATTCTAATAGTTTTTTTAGAACCATCTTCTAAGTCTATCTCTAATACTCCATTTTCTACTATCGGTGTATAAAGTTGAGTGATTTGATACGCTGAGGGACTATCTGGATAAAAGTATGATTTTCTATCAAATATCGAAGTTCTGTTTATTGTAGCATCGATTGCAGTTCCAAGCATAATAGACTTATGAACTACTTCTTTGTTCAGCACTGGCAAAGCACCAGGAAGTGCTAAACACGTCGGACAAGTATTTGTATTTTGTGGATGATTAAAACTCGTTGGACACGAGCAAAAAAGTTTTGATATTGTGTTAAGTTGAACGTGAACTTCAAGACCGATAACTACTTCGAACATGGATTTCCTTAGATAAAATATATTATATTGCTTTTATTTTATCTAAGTTTTGCTTTAAACTATGTAAGTTTGTATATTATTTATGTATTAAAATATTTGTTTTTAAAATAATAAAACCTGCTATAAGTATGCCAGCAACAAGAATGTAATATGCTGTATTGAAATCAGTTTCCATTTAATTCTCCTTTCTTTATCATAGAGTAACCTAGAAAATAAGTAAGAGGGGGAATATAATTTCATAACTAACAATATTTAAAAGGTTTAGATTTAAGGCAAACTTTTATTGGCGATACGAGTATCGTTAATGAAAGTTTAACGCAAAAAATGAGCCTTTTAAATGTTGCCCTTTGGGTGAGAAGAGAAGATACAACCTACTTCGTTGAAAATCCTTAAAGCTACTAGTAGCTCCTGCGTACTTTCGCCTTGTATCTTATATCTTCTCTTCTCATTAGTTATGAAATTATATTCCCCCTCTTACTTATATAGATAAGAATCCAACTAATGGAACAATAGCTTCTAATAAGCCACCATGTTGTACTATCAATATATTGACCAAGAATAATGCTGTCAAGATATTAGCAAAGGCTAAAACTGCTTTACCTATCTCTTTTAATGCTTCATTTTCTTTCATAATTATACCTCAAATTTTTATATCTAAGATAATAATCGATTTTACATGATTAGCTTAATCATATGATAAATTGTAATAGTTTTGATTTATTTTATAATACTATACAGACTATCTACTAATTTTTTTGTACTATTATCGTTATACAAAATATCTAACTGCATGCCTGAACAGTTTTTGTTTGAAGAAAATGAAAACATGAGAATGAAGATGATAAAATATCTCTGTGAAAACTTACATGCAGAAGAAGAAAACTATCTCCTAACTACTTTAAATAACGATAAAAATATAGAAAGCCAAAATGAAATCTTAGACCTCATAAAATACGCTCCGCAACCGCTTTTAGTCAAAATAAAAAGCTCATTAGAAGCCATCAAAAATATCACGCAACCTTTTTAATAAACATTCCCTCTAAAATCAATATCTTCTATTATACTTTCAATAATCAGTTCATCTTCTAAAAGTTCAAAAATGATTCTTATTTTTCCCTTTCGTATTCTAGACTTACCTTTTAAATTTTCTTTCAAATCTTTTATATCAAGATTAACATCTATATTATAAACTTTCTTTTTTATAGCTAATATTATTAAACTATCAACTTCATTTTCTGTAATTGTATTTGAATTTTTGAGTAGGAATTTTTTTGCTTTTTTAAGGTAGGTTATTTTGATATTTTTTGTCATTTAGATATCTAATTTAATTATTTTTGAAGATGCTACTTCTTTATCCTCTGTGGTTCTTGAATTTAAAATATTTTCTATATCTTTTTGTTCTTCTTCACTAACATATTTAGAATCAATGATTTGAAACTTTTCAACCATATCATTTTTAAACTCTTTTAAAATTTGTAAAAATAGTTCTGCTTTATCTTCTTTTATTGATATTTGCACTTCCATCCTTATTCCTTTATATTTAATTATGTTACATTATAACACAAGTATGAAATACCAAGCTTACAAATCAATGCTCTTGCACAACAGAAATATTAAAGAACAAATCTGCTCCTCTATAAATAAAAAGTATAACTCCTATAGAGCCAATCACTATCGCTATTTCACTTATTGGTGGCATGAAAAATATTATCTCTTTTACTTGTTCATGCTCATAATATTTCTCAAATCCAACACCAAATCTATCACTCATAGGATAAGCATTTCCACCATAGACAAATACAATTTTTCCTAAAAATGTTCCAAAGATAATAGATAAAGACGCAATAAGTTTAAAATATTTATTCATATAATGTTTAAAAAGCAGTACAAAAGGAATGATAATGGCTAAAATAATGTAAAGATAAAACCAATATTTAAACTTTCCAAAAAGAATAATTTGTGCCACTTTTATATCTATAGAAAGATATGCTACTGCTTCATACGCTCCAAGAAATATAACAAAAAAGAGTGCTCCTCTTTCTAAAACATGCATAAGTAGTGCACTATTACACATGATGTATGCATATAATCCCATAATAGCTAAAGATGCTGCAAAAGAAGAAACCATAAAATATAAAGGAAGAATGGGATAGGTTGTCCATAAGTGTCTCGCAGAATTCATATCAAAAAGTTTAGCTTGAACATAAAACTCAACAAACTCAACAAGTACCCCAACAACAATAATCATAAAAGCAACTTTTTTAACCCAGGCAGTATGGTGCGTTAAAATTAAATAAATTTCTAATATTACTAAAGGTATATACACCGTATATAGTGGCATCATTAACCACATTCCTGAACCAAATTGAGGAGATAAAATCATCCAGTAGACATTGAGTATATTTAAATCCATCATAATGGTGAAGAGACCTGCCATCACCATCGCTAAACCAAGTGTCAAAAATCCTGCTGCAGGTTTGACAATAATTTCAACTTCAAATAACTCTGCTATAGCTACTAAAAATATAATCCCCGATCCAACATAAATCATATACATATAATTTACAATATACAAAGACCAAGGAGCTTCACGTTTTACTTCACCACCACTCCCAAATACAGCCTCTTTCATCGCCGCTGCAACTTCTCTACTCCCCGGATTTGAGCCAGCATCAAATGCACTTGCTGAGAGCAAAAAGTATCTTTCATATACCATTTCAATAACACCAAAGGCAGCTAAAAGTAAAAATAGATATGCTACTATCATAGTTTTATCAGTAAAAAATGTTTTTATTCTCACACGATTTACTTTAACTCCTACAGTACTGCTTTTTTCCACTGTGGTTTCCTTTTTGCTTTTGCTGCCTCAACAAGAGGTTTAAATGTATCCCATGTATATATCATAGTATCAGGACTTACAGAATTCATTGCATAAAAATTATCATGTTCTGGTAGTAGATAAAATAACTTCGGCACCGTTTTTTCTTCTTCTTTTAGTACATAAAACTTTCTTTCTTTAAGCATTTTAATTAAATCAGATTCTTCATCATCAATATCTCCTAAAAGTCGTACTTTCGTTGGGCACGTTGCTTGACATGCCGTAGTCATTTCACCACGTGATAGTCTTGTATCATAACAAAAATTACACTTATCTACTGCTACGCGTGTATCATCTACAAATCTTGCATCATAAGGACATGCTTCCATGCAACCTTTACAAAGAATACACAAGTTCTTATCTGTCATTACGATACCACCCTCAGCAAAGTAGCTTGATCCGGTAGGACAAACATCAACACAAGGGGCATCGAGACAATGGTTACACTGTGATGGATGTAAGGCTACAAAAGGCTGACCAAAAATACTTTTTTCAATCTGCGTAACCCAAATTCTCTGTTTATCTGCACCAAGCTGAACATTATTTTCTTCTTTACATGCAACTTCACATGCTTTACAATCTATACAACTTTGATAATCTAATGCCATTGCATAATTCATAATTAAACCTTTTTCACTTCTACGACTGTCTCATGCATCGCGGCACTTCCAAAGACTGTTTCAACTGTATCTTCGATGATTAAATTATCACTCGCACCATTACGGTAACCAAAGGTTAAGCCCTCTGATTCTGAACCAAACCCATGTACATAAAACACTACATCAGGAATTATCTTTATCGTTGGATATGCTTTAATTCTCGTAGCACCTATAGAACTTTTTACCTCTACCCAATCTCCATGCTTTATGCCCTTAGCATCTGCTTGGGCTTTATTTATCCATAGATAATTCTCTCTCATTATGTCTAAGAGCATTATATTATTTGTCGTAGAGCTTTGGGTATGTTTTGCATCTCTACCCGTAATAAATTTAAATCGCCCCTTTGGTGCCTCAGAGTAAAGTTCATCTCGCCACATTGGCATCGGGTCTACTCCTCTCTTTTGCATTGAAGCTAAATAACAATTTACCTTACCAGAAGCAGTACCAAGATTCTTCTTTAAAGCTGCCATCGCTTTTTCATCTATACATGTATCTTGTGAATCAATTTTTTCACCGCCAGGAGTAGTGTAGTATTTTTTATCATCAGGATAATACTGGTATTCATTTTGGGATATTTTTTTGAAGTACTCATCCATATGAGGGTAAAAAACACCCTTTTCTTTTAATGTTAGATAAGCTTTTTCACCATACTTATTTTCTACCATTTCTCGATTAATTTCTTCTTGTGAATGCTCATAGACTATATTAAAATCATATGCATCATCTTCATATACATCTTCTTTGTCACTATCTTCTATCTTTTCTTGTACAAACTCATCATGCTTCACTGCTAATTCATACATTGGACGTGAAAGTTTCGCAGCTAAACCTTTCATAATCTCAAACACAGGTCTTGTCTCATACATGGGTTCAATTACTTTGTTTCTAAGTACTATTGCTGGTTCCGTCCCTCCAAAAGATTTTACAGGGTCTTCTCGCTCAAAATATGTACACTCTGGTAAAACAACATCAGACATCATAACTGTATCACTTGGCATCGTGTCTATTGTTACAACAAGATCCATCATCTCAAGCATTTTTCTAGTCTTTGTTATGTTTGGCACACTCTGCATAGGATTTTGTTTATACGAGAAAAAAGCTCGTACAGGATGTTCTGCCCTACCTTCAATAATAGTATTTCTAAAACCAATCCACGTTCCATTGACACTTACAAAACTAGCTTCTTTAGAATCAACTCTTCCTTTGTTTGTAGAATACACTGGTCTTTCTATAAAATGAGAAGCTAATGGGAGTTTTTTTCCAAAAACAATACCACCTTTAATATCTATACCTCCACCAAGTGCTGAAAATATAGCTTGTGCACGACGAAGTTGAAAATCTTGTTTACTCCACGCAGTACGACGTCCTTGATAATATATAGCTCGAGGAGCATTCGCCGTAAAATCTCGCGCTATTTTTGTAATGTCATAGGTACTTACACCTGTGATTTCTTCTGCCCACTCTGGAGTATAATTATTACTTAAAATATGTTCTTTATACTTATCAAAATCATTCATATTTTGTGCTACAAATTCTTTGTTATAAAGAACCTCTTTAATTACTACATAGGTAAGTGCTAAAACAAAGGCTAAATCAGTCCCTACTTTAATACCTAACCATTTATCCGCATGAATCGCTGTATTTGTGTAACGAGGGTCAAGAACTATAAGTTTTAAACCTCGTCCACGTGTTCTCTTAAACATATCCATAGTATCAGGAGTAAGAATAGCTTCTGCTCTATTTGCTCCTGCCATAATCACATAGTTTGCATTTTCTAAATCTGCTTTTCCATATGCACCTAAAGTAAGTGTATATCCTGCGATGGTAGTTTGCAAACAAATAGAAGAATGATTTACAAAGTTTTTAGAGCCTAGTAAACCGCCAATAAATTCCTTATAAGTATGTTCACCCATCCCCTCGCCCGCACAAAAACCAATAGTGGAGCGATTATTTTTTTCTTCATCTATGATTTGATTGAGACCTTGGAACTTATCTGTTCCATTAAGAATTACCTCGTAAGCTTCATCCCAAGTAACACGTTTAAACTTTCCATCACCTTTTTCACCGATTCTAATCATTGGATATTTCAATCTATCTGGATCATATACCGCATGAATCCCTGCATCCCCTCGGGCACATAACATATTTTTTGATTTTGGAAAAAGTGGGTTTGGATTGAGTTTTCTGATAATTCCATCTTCAACTTCTGCAAATAAAGCACATTTATTTACACACATTTCACAAAGTGTTGCAACAGTTCTTATGTTTGTAAGTGGTTTTTTTTCTTTTGAAAAAAGGCTTGGTGTTGTTAGAAGACTTCCACCTAATATACTTAGAGCAACGGAGCCCTGAAGGAATTTTCTACGTGATATTTCAACTTTCATATAAAAACTCCTCTAATGGAAACAATTATATAGGAAGGAGCTTTAAAATTTCTTTATTAGTGGATTGCTAGTGTTTTGTTTTTTGTAGATTTTTTCTAGTAGTGTTGTTTGTTTTTTAATTTCAACTAATTTTTGTCTATTAACAGAAAATGTATCAAGACCAAGGATTAAAAAAAGTCCTATAAAAATAAAAATTATTGTTGAAAAAATAGCTATGCCTAAGCCTAGAATAAGAAAGATTTTAAAAGTGATAAGAGCACCAAAAAAGACAATTGCCCATGATGCTCCAAGCAAGAAGTTTAGAGTTCTATCGAATCTATCTTTTTGCATCGCTTAGGAGAAAGACTAGTGATCTTCCATCACTACTGCAGAACCTAAGTATACAGTTGTTAGCATCATAAAGATGAAAGCTTGTAAAAATGCCATAAAAGTAAGTAATGCAAATGGAACTAATGGCATAACCCATGGAGCTAACATTAAGATAACCATTAAAAACATATCATCACCTTTTACGTTTCCAAAAAGACGGAATGAAAGTGATACTAAACGAGAAAAGTGAGAAACTATCTCAATAGGAAACATTAACCAGTATAACCACCAAACTGGACCTAAAAAGTGTTTGAAGTATTTAACAACACCTTGACGACGAATACCTTCAAAGTTATAGTATACAAATACAACAAGTGCCAAAGTTAAAGCAAATTCTAAAAATGCAGTTGGAGCTTCAAAACCTGGAACAATACCGATTAAGTTAGCGATTGCTACAAAAAGACCAATAGTTGCGATAAGAGGAAGATAACGACGAGCGTTTTCCTTACCCATAACATCTGTACCCATTTGAAGTACACCATTGATGTAAGCTTCCATAAGGTTTTGCGTTCCTTTTGGAACTAATTGAAGATTGCTCATTGCAGATCTAACAAGGATTAACGCTAATCCAGCTGCTAACAACATATGCGTTGTATAAACAAATACCTTATCATGTGAAATAAGACCGAAAAAAAGAAACAAATCACTCATTGATGTTCTCCCTAGTTTAATAATTTACGCAATTATAGTCAGTATTGCATTAAAGCATTATTATTTTTTTGCTTTTTTCTTCACTTTCTTAGCTTTAAAATTTCTATTTGCAATATTTTCAAGAAAAACTGTTGCATAAGAGCCTTTTGGTAGAGTAAAAGCGATACTATAAATTCCAAAATCTTTGTTGTACTTCGATTCTATATCTTTAGGGAAAATAATTGCTGGGCGACGTAGACCTTTTTCATAAAGAAACAAATCATCATATTTTTCTTCAATAACCCGTGATTCATCTCTTGCACGGTATACATCACGTCCACATAAAAGTCCTGTTGGCATAACTTTTGCATCTTCAAAATCTTGAAGAGGTTTCTTTTTAGGTGTAAAAATTTTGCCTTCATCGGTTTGATAAATATCACCATCAAGAAGCATATATTTACCTGCATTTTCTTCACGAGAGAGAAGAACTCTTTCTCTAAGCCAGTCATTAAAAAACACAGACTGATAAATCGATATTAAGAACTTTTTGAGTTTGGAATCTTCAATATGGATCTCTTCATTTATCATCGCTTTTGCTTGTTCTATAGAATCACCATCACGACCAAATCTTTGGTATCCAAAATAGTTTGGAAGACCATTTTTAGCTGCTTTAAGTGAAAGTTTATCTATACGTCCTGCTTCAATATTATCTACACCATAAAGATTTATATGAAAACGGTTACCGGCTAAATCTCCCATACGAATCGAGTGATTATGTTTATGCGTTGCAATAATATGAATCTGTTTATGTCTAAACTTTTTTAATGCTTTTTCAAACTTAACTTCTACAGATATATACTGCGTAGTTGTTGCGTGTTTATCTTTTAGCCCTGCGTAACCTATTTTTTCCGCTGGAATATTTAGAACCTTTGCAAATACGGCAATCATATCCCAGGTAGTCATCTCAACTTTTTTGATATGTAAAATAAGGAAATTTCCTTTGTTTTTTTTATAATCTACATGGGGTATTTCATCAACCACAAAATCTTTTTGATTTTGTTCAAACTCAAACTCCATAACTTCACCATTTTGAAGGTATTCTCTTGGTAATTCATAGTCTCTTATCATAATTTCTCTCTTATAATTGAAGCAGTTTAAGTTCTCTACTTGCAACTGCTATATCTTTTTTAATCGCTTTTCTCAATTCATCTAAAGAATCGAATTTCTCATTATTTCGAATAAATGACACAAAACTAAT
>JAFLJZ010000194.1 GCA_022712775.1 Sulfurimonas sp. | reverse complement strand
GCGGGTCCTCGTGGTGGGATGATTATGACAAATGATGAAGATATTGCAAAGAAAATGAACTCTGCTATCTTCCCAGCACTTCAAGGTGGTCCACTTGTTCATGTAATCGCAGCTAAAGCTGTTGGTTTTAAATATAACCTTTCTCCTGAATGGAAAGACTACGCTAAACAAGTAAAAGCGAATGCTAAAATACTTGGTGAAGTTATGGTTAAACGTGGTTACGATGTAGTTTCAGGTGGAACTGACAACCACTTGATTTTAGTTTCTTTTGTCGGTAAAGAGATTTCTGGTAAAGATGCAGATGCGGCTCTAGGTAATGCTGGAATCACAATTAATAAAAATACAGTTCCCGGTGAAACAAGAAGCCCATTTGTAACTTCTGGAATCAGAGTTGGTTCACCTGCTCTTACTTCTCGTGGTATGAAAGAAAAAGAGTTTGAACTTATCGGAAACAAAATGGCTGATGTTCTTGATGATATCAACAATACTGAACTTCAAGCATCAATTAAAGAAGAGTTAAAAGAGTTAGCACAAAATTTTGTAATCTATAACCAATCTACTTATTAAAGGATAGGTACTAGTACCGTGAGCTTCTCGCACGAAGGAAACATAGCGTTAGCGTAGATGGTGGGATTACTCCCAACATCGTAGTAAATTAATGAAAGGTTTCCTTTCATTTTATGTAATAAAATTAAAGGATTTAATATATGACAGCAATGGATCTTAAACTTATTAAAATGGTGAGTGACCACTACTGGGAAAAAAAAGATACAGTAGTTAATAAACTTACATTTAAAGGGCGTACTTTTTATAACAAATTTGAAAAAGTAAATGCGCCATTAAATCAATCAATCATAAACAAACATATCAAAGGTGAGATTACCGTTGCTCATTCTATTGTTAACAAACATAATAAAGTAGAAAATATTGTAATTGATTATAATGGAAGAGATCCTGAGCGTTTTTACCATAAGGCTCAACTTTTGCTTCGTGAAGAAGGTTACATCAATTTTACGGCATATAAAACAAAAACAGAAGGTCATCTTCATCTGTATATCCATAAAGGGCATACTACTCTCCAAGAAGCTATCCAACTTGGAAAAATGATAAGTATGAAACTAGCAGCCAAACAACCTAAACAATGGCGTATGTTTCCAAATGCTGATATGCCAGATGAGTATAATATACTTACTCTACCTTACGAAGTATATGCAAAAGAAAGAGGAGCTTCTTGGTCGAAGCACCTCTAAAAGGAAAACTTATGAATGAAAACAACGAATTAAACGACATCATCTTAAACAAAGGTGCTTCAGCAAATAGTAATAAAAAAATTATACTTGCTGTTGCTACACTTGGAGTAATTCTTATTGTCGTTATAATGCTAATGAATAGTCTTACATCAAGCGGTACAGATAATCTTCCTCAAACTCCGATTCCACCTGAACCAAAGGCAAAATCTGTAGATAGTGTTCAAGAAGAAGCACTTTTTGAAGATGTTGAAGTTCTCCAAGAAGTATCACAAGATGATGAAGATCTCAATGCCATAGCTGCACGTCTTAAAGAAGAAAGCCAAGCAGAAGTTGAAGAAGAGATAGTTCAAGTTCCTGTTGTTAAAAAACCTGTGGTTAAAGTTGTTACACCTACACCTGTTAAGTCCAAACCCGTTACAACTTCTAGTGTAGCTTATTATATTCAAGTTGGATCATTTTCAAAATATACTCCAAATAAAAAGTTTTTAAAGTCTATAACAGACTTAGGGTATACATATAAATTTCATAAGGTTACAAAAAACTCTAAAACATTAAATAAGGTTTTAGTTGGTCCTTTTAATGGTGCGACAAGTGCAAAAGATGCAAGACGTGTTCTTCGTGCTAAGATTGAACCGGGTGCATTTTTGGTTAAGTTATAAAAGTAATTTTTTGATTTACTCTAAACAATTTACACTTGACCAACTAGCACCCATTGCCGTTTATGCAAAACTAAAAAATCTCTTTAAGGGTGAAATTACTTACCTTTTTGAGAGTGCGGGTCAAAGTGAAGGTAACTATAGCTTTATCTGTATCGGTGCAAGAGAAAGACTTCAATATATAAATGATAAAACACTCCATACAGATTCAACTGGAACCGTGCATATCAGAGAAGAAAACCCTTTTACTTTTTTAAAAAAACACTACAAAACGATAGATACAACAATATATAAACAAGCCTGCAAAAAACTAAAAGTTGGTTATGTTGATGGTTTTATTGGATATATCGGTTATGACATGGTAAAAGTATTTGAACCAAAACTTGGCTCAAACATGGATAATCTAGAAGACGAACTCCAAACACCTGACTTGGATTTAATCCTTCCAAAAATAATTCTAGTGTATTCGCATAAGAATCATCAAATCACCCTAGTAAGTACACTTAAAGAGTTTGAAGATAAATTTCAAACTATACATGATGACTTAAAAGGTACCTATATCTATCAACACCGTGTGAGAAACATTGGAAATGATAAGGGTAGCTTTACACACTCTAAAGAAAAATTCTTCGATATGATAGACAAGTCAAAAGAGATGATAAAAAGTGGTGATGTTTTTCAGATTCTTATGACAAATCGTTTTGTTAGAAATATCAAAGTAGACCCTTTTAGTTTTTATAGAATCTTACGTACAAAAAACCCATCTCCTTATATGTTTTTACTCGAGTATGAAGATTTTAATATTGTAGGTTCTTCTCCTGAGGTTATGGTTCGTCTTACGGATGGTGAACTACTGCTTCGCCCTATTGCTGGAACTCGTAAACGTGGTGAAACTAAAGAGCTAGACAAAGAGTTAGAACTTGAATTACTTGCAGACCCTAAAGAATTAGCTGAACATTTAATGCTTATAGATTTAGGTCGTAATGACATTGGAAGAGTTGCTAAAACTGGAACTGTAAAAGTTGAAGATATGATGCATATTGAACGCTTTTCTCATGTTATGCACATAGTGTCTGATGTAGTTGGTGAACTTGATGATGACAAAGATATGTTTGACCTGTTTATGGCTACATTTACAGCAGGAACAATGACTGGTGCACCAAAAATACGTGCAATGGAGCTTATAGCTGAGTACGAAGGTATTAAAAGAGGTTTCTATAGTGGAAGTATAGGCTACTTCGGTTTTGATGGTAATATGGATAGTGCTATTACAATTAGAACTGCTATGGTTAAAGAAGACAAGGTTATTCTTCAAGCTGGTGCTGGAATCGTAGCTGATAGCGTTAAAGAATCAGAGTACCAAGAAGTTGCTAGTAAACTGGGTGCCTTAGTTCATTCATTAGAAGACTTAGACCCTAAAGAAAAAAAATAGTGAAAAAATTATTTGCTATTTTTGGTGACCCTGTCTCACACTCTCGCTCTCCACTCATGCACAACTCTGTTTTTAAAAATCTAAACTACCCTGCATGTTACACAAGAGTGCATTTAAAAGATGGCTCTAAACTCAAAGAAACTTTTTTTAATTTAGGTCTTAGTGGTGCAAACGTTACAGTCCCACATAAAGAAGATGCTTATAATGCCTGTGATGAGATTCGAGGATTTGCTTCGAAGGTTGGTGTTGTAAATACCATAGTCAACGAAAATGGTAAGCTTATTGGTTACAACACAGATGCGGATGGTTTTATGTTTGCTATAGAAGAATTTGGAGCAGTTAAAAATATTTTAATTCTTGGTGCTGGTGGAACTGCAAAAGCACTCTCTGCTAGATTTATTCAAGATAACATTCACGTAGATGTAATCAATAGAAGTGAAGGACGATTAGCATACTTTAAAGAAATTGGATGTAAATGTTTTACTTGGGATTCATATGAAACTAAAAAATACGATTTAGTAGTAAATACTACAAGTGCTGGGTTAAAAGATGAAGAACTACCCGCTCCACTTGAGATTATAGAATCAGTATTAAACAACACTTCTTTTGTAGCCGATGCGATTTATGGGAAACTCACTCCATTTTTAAAACTCGCTCGTGAAAAAAATATTACCTACAAAGATGGAGCAGATATGCTTCTCGGTCAAGGGGTATTAGCAAATGAACTTTTTGTAAATAATGAGCTTCACAAAGAAGATATTAATTTATATATGAAAAAGAGTTTTGAACTTTAATATTACAAACCTCAAGTAATAATATTTACAAAAATACATAAATAATGTATAATAGTGTAAAGACAAAGGGTTCCCTATGAAAAGAGCAGTAAATCTACGATTGGAAGAAAGTGTGATTGTTACACTTAATCAACTCTCAGAAGAACTTCATACAACAAAAACAGAAGTTATAGAAAAGGCAATAAGCTTTTTTTCAAAGCAAAATAATTTAAAGCAGAATCAGTTATTGCAGTTTGCAGGTAAATTAAAAAGTAATGATGCTGATAATATGTTACAAAGTATCATTGACGATAAAAACTCTAAAGACTTTGAGCTAGACCTCTAATGAAAAATTATTTGATTGATAGTGATATATTAATTTATTTTTTAAAAGGAAAACAAGAAGCTGTTGAAAAACTCTCACAAATCCCAATAGACAACTTATATATTTCAAGAATAAACTATACTGAATTAATCTATGGTGCATATAACTCTACAAAAATAAATCAAAATTTAAAAATTATTGAGCCATTTCTTGATAGCTTTAAAGTATTGGAATTCACGCAAGTATCAAGCCTGATTTTTGCAAAAGAAAAAGCAAGATTGAAAAAAAATGGTAATATCATTGCTGACATGGATTTAATGATAGCAAGTATCGCTATAGAAAACGACTGTACTTTGATAAGCAACAATATCAAACACTTCCAAAGAATACAAAACTTAGAGCTTGAACAAAAGTTATAGTAAATATTAGGAACACACACAATGATTTACTTTCTACCAATCATCTAAAACAAACTTTGTACTTTCTTCTTCTTTTTTTTCTTCCACTTTAACTGGCTCATTAATCTCAGGCTCAACTACAACTTGAGGTTTTGCTTTGTTCATCTGTTCTTCAAACTGTAATTCTAAACCTTTAGAAGTCATAACAAAACCATTTACATGAATTTTTCCATCATGTATTTGATTGTGGTGTTCTTTACAAAGCGGTACAAGATTATGTTTGTTGTCTTGGTGAAAATGTCCAATAAAACCAGCAGAATCTGCCAGTGAGCGTTGAGAGATATGATGTACATCTTCTGCCATAGCCCCACAAATTACACATTTTGTAACATATAAATCTTTGTTGTATTTTGATTTTTTCTTTTTGACTAAAAGTTCAAGTTCATCAAAGTCGTTTGACAATCTTTTTCTTATTTTATTGGCAACATCGAGGAACTCAGAATCCATATGAAGTGACTTTGCAAATTCTAAACCATAAATACTACTACCACTTCCCTCTTGTAAGATTCTATTAAAAAGAAGCGTGTCTTTTTTCTCATCGTATTCAACACTAAGATGTAAATCAACTACATTATTTAAACTCGTAATTTCTTTCATAGTTGAGAGTTGATGTAAGTGCGTTGCAAACAAAAACAAACATCGAGTTTTCGCTAACTTCATTATAGCACTTGCGACTATAGCTACACCAGAGAGTGTTTCTGTTCCGTGACTTATCTCATCACCTAAAACTAAAGAGCGAACTGTTGAACGGTTGAAAATATTTTTCATCTCTAACATTTCTACAGCAAATGTTGAAAGTCCTTTAGCAAGATTATCCTTAGATACGATTCTTGTAAAGAGTGAATCAAAGATAGAAAACTTCATTACAGCAGCACTCACAAAAAATCCAGATTGCGCCATTAAAACTGCGATTCCAATACTCTTCATCAAAGAGGATTTACCACTTGAGTTAATCCCATATAAAAGTACACCATTAATATCATGCCCGTCATGGACGCTCACTTCAAGCATTACAGTCTCAGGGTGTGGTAAATCCATATACTCACGACTGCCCATCACTATGTCATTGGGAACATAAATTCCACCGCGTTCTTGAAGTTCTATTAGGGGATGACGAAGTTGCATTATTTGCATAAAGTTTTCATCCCCATTTGCTTGGACTATCATAGGGCGGGAATGTTTATAGATTTGAGAAACCTTCGATGAACTAACCCCTACATCTAAGTCTGCAACATACGAAATTACTCTATCAAAAAGTAAAGAGTAGCGTCTCTCATACAAGCCTTGAAGCTGTATGTATCTGTCTTTAACAAGGCTAACAATCTTACGCCGATTTTTCATAATTTTATCAGACAAATCATCTGTAAAAGTTGATGTTATTTTTACATTATTCGTAAGTTTTTTTACATTGAACTTAGAGAATTTCTCATCCGCAAAAAACTCTTTTTCAATTTGTGAAAATCTATTTTTACTTAGAGAAATGTAGTACCCGTCTTTTTCTAAAAGTCCCAAAGTAACAAGACGAGAAGAACTCCCAGCCTTTGCACTTCCAAGCATTTTTTCTATCTTTTTAATAATATCTTCATAGGCAATAAGCATAATAGAATTCTCGTTAACAAGACTGTCTATAGTTTCATCAACTCCAGACATTAAAAAGTTTTCATCTACGGTAGCATTCGTAAAACGGCGAGAAATATCAAGGTCTATACTTTTTTGTATATCTCGTAAAAATTCATCAAGTTCACTTTCTCCAAAGGGAGTACGTTGAATCTTATATTTTTTAACATACGCCATCAACTCTTTTACACTTAACATCGATTCATACACATGATTCATCTCAAAAGGATGTAAGCGTCCAAGAGAAAGGCGACGAGACAACCTTTGTATATCGTATATTCCACGCATTGTCTCATCTAAGAATCGTACATGAGAAGAAACTCTCT
>JAFLJZ010000193.1 GCA_022712775.1 Sulfurimonas sp. | reverse complement strand
AGCATAACGATTTCCAGCCCGTTTATTTATCTTTACAATTTTTTCTAAGGCAAATATTTCATTTTGATACACAGCAGTATCATCTATATAGCTTTTTTTATTACTCATAATTTTTTCTAAACCAGCTGAGTAAATTGCCTTTTGCCTAAATAAAATATCTTTAATTTCATCTTGTGTAATAGCCTCATCATTAAGCCTATCAATATACTTGATTTGTTGGACAATAAAAGCATTATACTTTACATCAGAAGCAAGTAAAAATGTTGTAAAAAATATAAGTATAAATAAAAGTTTTTTGATATTAAATTCCTTCAGCAATCATAGCATCAGCAACTTTTTTGAAACCTGCAATATTTGCACCATCCACGTAGTTACCTTCAACCCCATAATCTTTTGCAGTTAATGCTACCCTTTTACAAATCTGTTGCATTGTAATTTTCAGTTTTTCATCGACTTTTTCAAAACTCCATTTACTCATTGAAGCATTCTGACTCATCTCAAATTCACTCACAGCTACCCCACCAGCATTTGCTGCCTTTGCAGGTCCAAAACATATTTTGTGAGACAAGAAGTCATTTACAGCTTTTGTAGTCGATGGCATATTTGCGCCTTCTGTAACACTTACACAACCATTTACTATTAAGTTTTGCGCATCTATATCGTTTAACTCATTTTGTGTAGCACAAGGAAAAGCTGCATAACAAGGAATATCCCAAACAGCATGCCCACCATCTGGGTAATCTTCAACTGGGGTATATTTCGCATCTGTATGCGTTTTTGTATACTCTTCTAGTGAAGCCCTTTTTTCTAGTTTCAATTCTTTAAGTAAGTCTAAATCAACACCACGAGGGTCATAAATAGTACCCTTAGAATCTGTACATGTTACTGGTATAGCACCTAGATGTAAGAGTTTTTCTATTGCATGAAGCGCAACATTTCCAGCTCCACTTACTGTACAAATCTTACCCTCAAGTGTTTCTTTACCTTCAATCTCTAACATTGTTTCTGTAAAATACACTACTCCATAACCTGTTGCTTCTGGTCGCATAAGTGAGCCACCAAACATAAAAGGTTTACCAGTAAGCACACCTTCATACGATGAAGTGATTTTTTTATACTCACCAAAAAGGTAACCAATCTCACGACCACCAACACCAATATCACCTGCTGGAATATCTATGCGTGGTCCTATATATTTATGTAGTTCCGTCATAAATGCTGAACAAAACTTCATAACTTCAAAATCACTTTTTCCCTTAGGGTCAAAGTCACTCCCCCCTTTACCACCACCAATTGGCAAACCAGTAAGGGAGTTTTTTAAGATTTGCTCAAATCCTAAAAATTTTAATATTCCTTCATTTACACTTGGGTGAAAACGTAGACCACCTTTATATGGTCCTAGTGAATTGTTAAACTGAACTCTATAACCTGTATTTACTTTGATATTTTGGTTATCGTCCATCCAAGTAACTTTAAATTTAAAGATTCTATCTGGTACAACTAGTCTTTCTAAGATAGCATATTTTTTGTACTTACTATCTGACTCTAATAAAGGAGCTATTGAGTATATTACCTCTTCCATTGCCTGAAAAAATACAGAATTTTCTGCACAATTTCCATTTCTAAATTTCTTTATCTCTTCTTCTGCTATGCCCATTTAGTATTCCTAATATATTAATATCACTTATTATAATGTATTAATATTAATAGAAAATTTAAAACAAGAAAAAATCTATTTTAAAGAACTAATCGCTTGTTTTGCTATGTCAATAAAGCCATCTGCACCTGGAATAAAAGGAATAAGTGAAGTCCCTATTCCTCCCCAAATAACAATAAGTGCCATCGCAAATATCAAAATAGTACTAATGTCTATTGGAAGTTTTTTCTTTTCTTGGTTCGATTCATAAAAGTACATCATCGCAATGAGTTTAAAATAGTAATATACAGATATAAATGCAGTTAGAATTCCAAGTCCTGCAAGTAATATTTGTCCCGATTCTATTGCAGAAGTAAAGATATAAAATTTTCCTAGAAAACCTATAGTTGATGGAAAACCTGCAAGTGATAGCATAAAGATACTCATGGTAATCGCCATATACGGACGGCGAGAAGCAAAACCTTTAAAATCTTCATAAGACATCTGTGTCTTACTCTGTGATGCTATGAAACTCAAAATTCCAAATGCACCAACAGAACTTATAAAATAAGCGATTAGATAAAACATAACCGCAGAACCCGCAACTTCAGAACCTAAACCAAGAGAAGAAATACCAATGAGTAAATATCCACTATGCACGATTGATGAGCCTGCCAACATCCTTTTAACCAGTGTTTGACTAATGGCGAGCCAAGAACCACCAAGAAGTGTAAGTATCGTTATAGCCTGAAGCATCTCAGCCCAAAAAACATTAATCTGTGAGAAATTCACAATATATAATCGAAGTGCAATCGCAAATATAGCAATTTTAAATGTTGAAGCCATAAACATAGTGATAGGGTATGGTGCACCATGATAGACATCAACGACCCATGAATGAAATGGTACAGCACCTATTTTAAACATGATAGTGATACTAATAAAGCTAGCCCCAACGATTAAAAGTGTAAGTTCACTCATCTCTTTACTAGATACATAAAGGGCTATTTCACTTAAATGCGTTGAACCGACTGCTCCATAAATCAAAGCAGTACCAAGCATAAAAAATGCTCCTGTCATAGAGCCTAGAATCATATACTTCATCATAGCTTCAGAACTTACTCGATTGTCTTTATGATAACCGACTAAGGCATAAATACTTAAAGAAGCAATCTCAAGAGCTATAAATGCAGTCACAAGTTCATGAGCATGAGAAAGCATCATCATTCCAAACACAGAAAATAAAATCAAGGCAAAATACTCACCGCTAAAGTAATGTCTACTTTTAAAATAATCATTATTAATTAAAAGAGTTAAAATAGCCCCTACTGTAAACATTAAGTTAAAGATTCTTGAAAAATAATCTAAAATAAAAGTATCTCCAAAGACATCACTAAAAAGAAAAGTAACATTATGATCATCGAGTGTAAAGTATTGTAGTAAAAAAGATACTGATAAGAAAAATACTGCAAGAAGATTGAGCCTATCGAGATTAAATCTCTTAGAGTGACTTATTAAGAGTAAAACAAATGCACCTATAACTATAGTCGCCATAGGTAAAGCTAAAATAAGTTGTTCATACATTAGAAACCTCCCCTTGTTGAAACAAGTTCTTCTAAGGTAGCAGTTAACTGCGGGTCAAACATCTGCATAAAGAATGATGGAAAAATACCCGTAGCAAGAAGTAGCACTACTAAAGGGGCTAACATAATTACCTCTCGTAAACTTAGGTCTTCATAGTCGTGCTCTTTTTTTGCCTCTCCAAAAAGTACTCGCTGAATCATCCAAAATATATATACCATTGCTGAGAGCATTGTTGTAGCAGTGAACACCCCTATCCAAAAGTTAGCTTTAAAGGCACCTATAATTATAAGTAATTCAGCTACAAAACCACCAGTCCCTGGAAGCCCTGCAATGCTAAGTGCAAAAAATGCAAAAAAGAAAGCAAATTTTGGCGCCTTGGATGCAATTCCACCAAGAGAATCTAAATATGCGGTATTAAATCGTTTATAGGTTAAACCAATCATAATAAACATACCTGCTGAGGCTAGAGCATGTGTAGCTATAAAGTATAAACTACCACTCCATGCGTAAATATTACTCAAAAATAAACCTAAGGCAATAAGAGAGAGGTGAGAACCTGATGAGTATGCAAACATTCTTCTAAGATGAAGTTCTGTTATTGCACGTACAGCATAGTATAAAAGTCCAATAAGAGCTAAAGCTATGATAGTTGGAGCATAAAACTGAAGTGTATTCTCAAACAAGCCATATCCAAATCGCCAAATACCGTAAATCCCAAGTTTAGCCATAATAGAGGACATTATTACTACTGCTGGAGTTGGGGCTGAACCATAAGCTGGAGCCATCCATGTATGAAAGCCTACGAGTGGAATTTTTATTGCAAAGGCAAGTAAAAATCCTGATGCTAACCAGATAGAGGTCTTAGCATTAAAATCTATACTTGCTAAATCATTTAGGGAAAAACTCCAGATTCCAAAAGTCTCAAAATAAACATAACCAATATATAAAATTGAGAATAGCATACTCATTGAACCTAGCACTGTCATAAGAACTATTTTCATAGAGTTATACTGATGCATCCCATTTCCATACTTCCCTATCATTATAAATATCGGTAAAAGCATCGTCTCCCAAAATAGATAAAACAGCATTAAGTCAAGTGATAGAACAGCACCCGTTACACCTGTTTGGAGTAACATCATGTTATACCAATAGCCTTTTCTTTTTTCATGGTACATGTAAATATAAAGCGGTGGCATTAAAAGACTTATAAGGAGTAAGATAACTAAGGAGATAGCATCTACTCCAACAAAATAGCTAATACCTGCATTTTTAATCCATGGTAGATGTTTAGTAAATTGCATTCCACCATGCGGATCAAAATTGTACAGCAACAATACTACAAGAAATAAAGTTGCAACTGAAGAAAACATTGCTCCTATTTTTAAATATTTTACATTCGCTCTGGAGATTCCAAGAATTACTGCCATTAAAAGTGGAAGAAAAATGATATTTGTAAGAATATTATCTAGCATTATATCATCCCTAATTTAAATAGCATATAATAGGACATTGCCGAAGCACCCATTACAATATAAAGTGAATAGTACCTCACCTTTCCATTTTGTAATTTTGAAAAGATTAAAGCTGATTTTTTATATGTCCAAACATTGAAGTTTATAAAACCATCAAAGATTTTAGGGTCTATGATATTTGCTATGAGATTACTTAATAGTAAAAGTGGTTTCACTGTCAAAAATTGATATATTTCATCAATATAGAATTTATTTATTATAACTTTTTTATAGAATCTATCTTCTTTCACTTCTCGCATATCAAGAGCAAACATTTTATATGCGAGTAACATCCCCATTAAACCTAAGACTACATTTAAAGACCCAAGCATATATTCTGTAGCGTGTGAAACATGAAGTTCTATATCTGGTAATGCTAAAAAGTTGTTAAACCACGAACTCCCACCGTATGCCTCATTTACACCTAGCAAACCTGCTGTTGCACTTCCAAAGGCAAGCACTACTAAAGGTGTAGTCATGGAGTTTGAAACAGGGTGTACTTCTAGTTTATTTGTTGGCTTAGCATGAAAAACTGTAAAAAGTAATCGAAACATATAAAAAGCTGTCAGCATTGCGGTAAGTGAACCAACACCCCAAATTATATAATGCTCAGATGCAAAGGCTGCTACTAAGATAGCGTCTTTAGAGAAGAAACCTGAGAATGGTGGGATTCCACTTATCGCTAAAGTGGCTATAAACATCGTAATATATATCAGTTTTAAATCCTTCTTCAATCCACCCATCTTAAAAATATTTTGTTCATGATGCAGTGCAATTATAATAGCTCCCGCTCCCATAAATAAAAGTGCTTTAAAAAAGGCGTGTGTAAAAACATGAAATACTCCACTACTGTAAGCCCCTAATCCAACTGCTATAAACATATACCCTAGTTGGCTCATCGTTGAATACGCAAGAATCTTTTTTATGTCACTTTGGTATGAGGCAATTATTGCGGCAAAAAGTGCAGATGCCGCACCAATACTTGCTATAAAAAGACCAATATCTGGAATCTCAACATAAACAAAACTATACCTTGCAACCATATACACACCAGCTGTAACCATAGTTGCAGCATGAATCAAGGCTGAAACTGGGGTAGGTCCAGCCATTGCATCTGGTAACCAAACATAAAGTGGAATCTGTGCTGATTTTCCCATAGCTCCCACAAAAAGAAGTATCCCGATAAGACTCAACATCTCATGGTCTATGAGGGAGATATTTTCTTTTATAGAATCAAAGGTAAACCCTGTTCCCTCTAAAGAGATAAATAAAAGTGAGATACCCATAATAAAACCAAAATCACCTATACGGTTAAGAATAAACGCCTTGTTTGCGGCAGTAATATTTGATGACTGCTTATGATAAAACCCAATTAAAAGATACGATGAAAGTCCAACTAACTCCCATCCGATAAACATCATTATAGGGTTGTCTGCTAAGATAAGAAGTAACATACTTCCCATAAAAAGATTAAAGTAAGCGAAAAACTTTCCATAAGCCTCATCATCTTTCATATATCCAGAAGCATAAATATGAATAAGCATCCCTATAAATGTTATAAATGAGATCATTACAGCACTTAATCTATCTGCCATAAAAGCTATTTCAATATGTAATTCACCAACATTTAACCACTCTACAAGCGTATTGTGAATTGTGTTGGCTCCATTTAAAAGTTCAAACCCAACCATAAAAGATAAAACAGTAATAATAACAGGAGTTCCAACCCCAATTAAAGTATATAAGAAGTATCTATTTGCTTTTGTATCAAAGAGATAAATAAATGCAATTAAAAATGCTGAAAGAAAAGGTAAAACTACAATAAGACTAAGCATGGTCTACCCCTTGAGCAAGTGCATCAAATCTATCGCTATCAATAGTTCTTCTTGTTCTATAAATATGAATTATCATTGCTAAAAAAAGTGCAGCTTCTGCGGCGATTATAGCTATAATTAAAAGTGCTATAACTGAACCACTTGCATCACCTAAAACCTTAGAAAAAGTAGCAAGCAAAAGGCTTACAGAACTTAACATCAGTTCAATTGACATATAAATTACAAAAAGGTTTCTTCGGCTCACTACACCAACTAAACCTATACTAAAAAGTACTGATGCGAGAAGAAAAAATAAGTCTGGACTCATAAATGCTCCTCTAATTTTTTATCATCTATTTTTACATTATCCTTTCTTGCAATTACAATAGCCCCAACCATAGCAGTTAGAAGTAAAATAGACACTATTTCAAATGGCAATACCCACTCCGAAAAAAGAAGCTTACCTACAATCTTTGAAGTAACTACCTCCATGCTACTAAATTTATCATACATCATTGTCATAGTTTTATACATCAGAATTGTTATGGGAGTAACTAAAATAGTTGCAAAAACAATCCACTTATATTTATTTGGCTCTGAGGGTAAGTTTTCTTCTTTTGCATTTATAGTTAAAATCGTTAACATACTCAAAACCACAACAGCCCCAACTGAAACCATAATTTGAGCTATAGCTAAAAACCTACTATCAAGAAGCGCAAACATTCCCGCTAACCCTATCATAGCAACTAAAAAACCAAAGGCAGAAAAAAGTGTTTGCTTATTTGTAATCATAGCTATACTTCCACCTAACATGAAAAGTGCTAAAATTGAAAATATACTAATCTCTAGCACAAGTGAACTCCAGCATATAGAATATACTTAAAAAATTATTAATCCTTAGCACAAGTGAACTCTGAGTATATGAATTCTTATTTAAAGCTCTAATCCTTAGCACAACATACCCCCTCTCCAAAACCACCTTTAAATGATAATAATTGCTCTTTATTCATCACAAAGTCCTCTCTTTTGTTTCCTGTAAGTGAAAAAATTCCAGTATCCATACGAATCGCATCACAAGGACAAGCTTCAACACAGTATCCACAAAATACACACTCCAAAGTATCGATAAAAAAGCTTTTAGGCATCTTCTCATCATTACCATCTTCTCTCTCAGTCGCTTCTATAAATATACAGTTAGATGGACACGCTGTCGCACACATAAAACAGGCTACACAAGCTACAGAGTTATCAGGTCTATGCGTAAGTCTATGAAGTCCACGCCATCTATCTGTAATGTCCGTAGGTTGCTCTTGTGGGTAACGCAGAGTATCTACTGCATTTATATCTGTAACATTTTTAAAAAGATGTTTGAAGGTTACTTTTACCCCATCAAAAATAGCAGGCAAATAAAGTTTATCTTTAAAACTATCTCCATATCTCTTGGTAACTTTTATATTCACAATGAAACTCCTACAACAACTAGAGCTGTAACAAAAATATTTAAAAGTGCCAGTGGTAATAAATAATACCAACCCAGTTTTTGCACTTGGTCATAACGAAATCTTGGAACTGTCCAACGGATAATAATAAAAAAGATATTAAACATCATAAGTTTTACAACAAAGACTACTATTTGAAAAAGTGTAATAGCAATAGAATTAGCTAAAGAGTTGTCAGTAATAAATACAAGATAAATCAAAATAGCCTCGACGAAGAATGTCATCCCTATCATAGCTATAGTTAAAACCTTTGTTTCAAAGTCTCTTCCATCATCTGTTGAAACTGTAGGGCGAACACAATTGTTTTTTCGCATCCAGCGTATTAGAATTGTGATTATTATAGGCATAACCACCATGATACTTATTGCAAATGTTGAAAAGTTTGAGTGAAGCATCTCAGTCGAAACCCATGGAATCTGATACCCACCAAAAATCATAGTAATAATAACCGCAGAGGCTGTATTCATCGCTACATACTCACCCATAAAATACATTGCAAACTTCATAGCTGTATATTCTGTCATAAAACCTGCAACTATTTCACTTTCTCCCTCAGCTACTGTAAATGGATTACGATTTGTCTCGGCAAAAAGTGCCACGATAAGAATAATCGAAGCTAAAGGCTGCACAAGTATTCCCCATGCAGGTAAAAAACCGAAAAAAGTTCCACTTTGAAATTGAACCATAGCATTAAAGTCAATCGTATCGTAGGTAATGATAAAAGCTATAATACTAAGTCCTAAAGGTAATTCATAAGAGATAAGCATTGACCCAGCACGAGCAGAACCAAGGAGTGCGTACTTGTTATGCGATAACCAACCACCAAAAACAACACCCAAAACACCTATAGCAGAAATTGCCATATACCAAAAAACACCAAAATCAATCGGTAAAGCTTGGATTCGTAAGCTTTCACCATTTATAACGAGTGTATCTGCAAACGGAATAGCCATAAATGCTAAAAGTGCAGCTACAAAAGTGATGATTGGGGCAAACATAAAAAGCCATTTTCCACTCTTTATGTGCGATGGGTAATATTCTTCTTTAAGTAAAAGCTTGACCACATCAGCAAAAGACTGTACAACTCCTCCAAGACGAAAGCCGCCTATATTTGTACGATTTGGACCTAGTCTATCTTGAATAAGTCCAGCTACACGACGCTCTAGCCATACTAAAACAGGTATAGTTAAAAGTGCAAGCAAGGCTCCAAGAGCAAAAGATATAATGGCTACTACTATAGCTGCTGTACTCATACTTTTAGCCTTTGTACATACTCAATAACAGTAGGAATTGGCATATTTTTATGCACAGCCTTTTCACAACTTTGGGTGATTCCATCTTCGTTTGTCAAAGTACCAGAGCTTTCGCTATAGGCTGCGATTGGAAATGTTAGTCCTGCATTATTTCTTTTATGCGTTAAAAAATTTATTTGAGATTGTGCATTAAAATCTTGAGGATGATTAAAGTTTATAAGCAAGCCGTTTTCATCTGGTTCATTTGTATTAATCTTTAATCGCTCTATAGTCTTATAATTTGCCGCTCGATTTGAACTTTTTAGCATATCATCTTTAAAACTTTCATCTTTATAAACATCAAGAGGAGAAAAAACCTTTGCATTTAAGGTAGAAGCAAACTCTAAAATAACCTCTATCTCCTCAGTATATAAGTTTGCATCTATCACAATTATAATCTTGTCTCTATATTTTTCTATTAAGTTTTTAGCACTTTTTATAGCCTCATCTTCACTTATATCTTCCCCATTTAAAAGAGGTGATTCCTGACGATTCTCTTGAAGTCCTTTGTAGGATAATCTTCCCTCATCACAGATAAAAAAACCATTGACTGCATCATTTCTTCGAGGACGAAATCTATAAATAACATCATCTTGGTATTTGATTTTATTGTGGTCTATATAGATATTACAACCTTTAGAACAGCCATGACAGACAGAATCTACTGTTTGTAAAAACCAAACCCTTTGAGCAAATCTAAAGTCCTTACTGGTTAAGGCTCCAACTGGACATAAGTCTACTACATTCATAGCGTAAGAATTATCTAGTTTTCTCCCAGGAATTGTACTCACTTTCGCACTATCTCCACGTCCGATAATTCCAAGCTCATGTGTATGTGTAATTTTTTGGGTAAATCTTGTACACCTTGCACATAAAACACATCTTTCTTGGTCAAGCATAACGTTTGAGCCTAAGTCTACATGCTTTCTTTGTTTTACCTTCTCGGCAATCGTTACCTTTGCGTTATGCAGTCCATAGTCCATATAAAAATCTTGGAGTGAACACTCACCTGCTTGATCGCAAATAGGACAATCTACGGGATGATTAATTAACTCTAACTCTAAAATATCTGTACGAACTTTTTTGATAGTATCATTTTTTGTATCTACAACCATATCTTTTTTCACAAGAGTATCACAGGCAATTTGTGGACGTTTTTGCCCCTCGATTCCAACCATACACATTCTACAGTTTCCATCAGCCCCTAGAGATTCGTGATAACAAAAGTACGGAACTTTTATATTCTCTTTTATGAGTAAGTCTATAAGAAGTGAACCTTCTTCAGCTTGGTATGACTTCGTGTCTATAATAATATCAATCATAATTTCGCCTCAAACTCAGTTCTAAATTTTCTAATGAAAGAGGTAATTACTGTAGAAACAGCAGGAGCAAAAACACAGATAGTTTTTCCGTTCATAGTTCCTGCAATATCAAGTAATTTGTCTATATCTTCTGGAGTTCCTTTTCTTTCTAGAATCTTACCTACAAGTTTATCAGTCCAACCAGTTCCTTCACGACATGGGGTACATTGCCCACATGATTCTTCATGATAAAATTCAAGTAAGTTTTTTAAAGCCCCAACCATACAGGTATCTTCATCCATCACTATCATTCCACCAGTACCTAAGGCACTCCGCATACTTTTGAGTGTTTCATAATCAAGTGTAACTTTTTGTACCTCATCGGCAGTTAATATATCTGTTGATGCTCCACCAGGAATCACAGCCTTGAGTTTTTTTCCATTTTTAACACCACCACCAAAGTGATTAAGATACTCTATCATCGAAGTACCAAACTCTGCTTCATACACACCCGGATTTTCTATATGTCCACTCATTGCAAAAAGTAAGGTTCCAGGACTTTGCTCTGTTCCAAACTCTCTATAAGCCGAAGCACCATTAGCAACTATAAAAGGAACTGAAGCGATTGTTTCAACATTATTTACAAGTGTTGCATTTGTAAAAAACCATTCTGGCTCTTTTTGTTTTGGTTTTAATCTTGGATGACCACGTTTGCCCTCCATAGATTCTAAAAGAGCTGATTTTTCTCCACAAATATACGCACCTGCTCCACGATGAATAGTAATATCACATTCTTTTAAAAGACCATCGCCATACGCTTCATCTATAGCTGCTTGTAAAATATCTTGAAATTGTTTGTATTCTCCACGAATATAAATATATGCCCTTTTTGAATTGATGGCATAACACGTTAAGATGATTCCCTCTATTAAAAGATGCGGATCTTTTGAGATAATTTGTCTATCTTTAAAAGTACCAGGTTCACTCTCATCACAGTTTACTGCTAAAAACGAGGGCTTAGTAGAATCTTGAGGCATTAAAGCCCACTTATCTCCAGCAGGTGCACCACCACCACCCTTTCCTCTTAGTCTTGATTCTTTAATTATCTCTATAATATCAGTTCTTGAGTACTCATTTAATTTCACTAAACTCTCATAAGCACCATGC
>JAFLJZ010000192.1 GCA_022712775.1 Sulfurimonas sp. | reverse complement strand
AGGACCCGCAAGTGTTTTATGTGTTGTAGTTGTAACAACATCAGCATAAGGGAATGGGCTAGGGTGTTCACCCGCACAAACAAGACCTGCAATATGAGCAATATCAGCAAAAAGAATAGCTCCTACTTCATCAGCAATTTCACGGAATTTTTTAAAGTCGATTTCTCTTGCATAAGCAGAAGCACCACAAATGATGATTTTAGGTCGAACAATTTTAGCAATGTCCATAACTCTTTCGTAGTTAATTCGTCCATCAAGTTCTACTCCATAATAAAATGGAGAATAGTTTTTACCAGAAAATGAAGGCTTAGACCCATGTGTTAAGTGTCCACCATGGCTTAAATCCATACCAAGAATCTTATCTCCAGCCTTAATAAGCCCTGCATAAACAGCACCATTTGCTTGGCTTCCAGAATGTGGTTGTACATTTGCAAATTTACAATTAAAAAGCTCGCAGGCTCTGTCGATGGCAAGTTGCTCTACTTTATCTGCATATTCACAACCACCGTAGTAACGTTTTGCAGGATACCCTTCAGCATATTTGTTTGTAAAAACAGAACCCATAGCTTCCATAACTGCTGGAAGTGTGAAGTTTTCAGATGCTATCATCTCTAAATGGTCCGTTTGACGTTCTAGCTCTTGTTCGCATAAATCAAATATCTCGCTGTCGTATTCTTTTAAAAAACTCATAGTAGTAAAATCCCTTGTTAAATTGTAATACCAATCTCTAGTGAAACCTAAATAAGCAAATAAAAGATAAGCTATTAGGTACAAGGCAAACTATTGCAGGAGCTACTAGTAGCTTCAAAATAGTTTAACGCAGTAAATGATGGCTTACCTTTTACCCGTAGGGCGAATACATTGCATTCTATTGTTTCGTTGAAAATCCTTGAAGCTACTAGTAGCTCCTACAAAATTTCGCCTTGCACTACAACGCAATGTATTCGTTTGCTTGTTTAGGTTTCACTAGAGATTGGTATGAAGATTATACTTAAAGAATATTAATAAATGACTTAATAAGTATGAAGTTATTTATGTACTCTTAACTTAAATATTTTAGATTCACTTAATTAACTTGAGTTATAATTTAACCAAAGGATACATTATGATGATTCATCCAGCTACAGCACATTTTGCTATGGTACTTCCGTTAATAGCTTTAGTATTTGGGATAGCATATTTAATTAAGCCAAGTGAATTTATGTCTAAAATATCTACGCGTTTTATGGTTTTTGCTTCACTATTTTTAATTATTGCTTTTTTTACAGGTAGAAATGATGGAAGTGAGGCATATATTTTACTTACAGATGAGGGTCAATCTCTTCTTTTACAACATAAAGATTTAGGGCTTTATTTAGCCGTTTCAATGTTTATAGCAACAGCAGTGAAGTTTTATGGTTCTAAGAAGCAAGTACTTAAGGCAGAGATTTTTTCTATACTCTTACTTGGAATCATCTCTGCGGGTATTTTATACCAAGGAAAAATGGGTGGAGAACTTACCTATACACATGGTGCAAATGTAGAACTACATTCAGATGGAATAGATTGTTTAGCTGACGCCGCTGAATTTGCAGAAGAAGAAGATGAATAATATGAAATTTTTACTGGTAATTTGTTTATTTATAAGCTTACACTTAACAAGTGTAAGTGCCCAAACATTAGAAACAACTCCCTATGATTCTATTCATATAGGAGAAGGTACTCCTGTTTTCTTGGAGTTTGGTTCAAAGTCCTGTCCTAGTTGCAGCGTAATGGGAAAATCACTTTTCCATATACAAGAAAAAAATCCCGACTATAATATCAAATATATAGATGTGTATAAAGATAAACAAGTCATAGCGAAATACAATATTTCAGCAGTTCCATTACAAATAATTTATGATAAAGATGGAAATGTAGTATATGAAAATTTAGGGCTTATTGAAGAAGAAGAACTTAATGAACTTTTTAAAACGTATAAGTTTTAAAAAGCTTTAAGTATATTGTCTGATTCCCGTGTTTCTTTAAAATTACAACTATCATCTTGATAGATTTTTGCATCGTAGAAATCCATCTTTCGAATAAAGTGTACTTTTTCAGCACTTTCATCTGGTGTATCACTTGCTAACTCCACATATTTATCATATTGGGAATTGTAAAAATCACAATTGTTTGTTGCTTGTGCAAAAAGTGTAGAGATAAAAAGAAAGCTGAGTAAAATAATTGAATTTTTCATATTATTTCCTTGTAAAAAATTTGTTACAAGCGTATTATAATGTTAATCATATTAATACTTTATAATAAAAATAAGTTACTGCTATTTAATAGTATGAAAAAGTAGAGTAAAAAGCCTAAGCTTCTTTACTCTCTACAACAGAAATACTGTTGATCGCATCTTGACCTTCGATAGTTGCAAGCACATCAAAGCTAACAGAATCATCTTCTTCAATCGCACCAAAAACAGTATGAACACCATCTAAGTGAGGTGTGTCAACGAAAGTGATGAAGAACTGGCTTCCACCTGTATCTTGTCCAGCATGCGCCATTGAAAGTGTACCTGGTTTATGAATAGTAGTGTTATTTTCTGTTTCACATTCTATAGCCCACTCAGGACCACCCATACCAGTTCCATCAGGACATCCACCCTGTGCCATGAATCCTGGGATTACACGGTGAAAGTTTTTGTTGTCATAAAATCCACTGTTTCCAAGGTGTGCAAAGTTAGCAACAGTATTTGGAGTTTCTTCTGGAAATAATTTTAACCAGATTACACCTTTACTTGTATCAACTTTTGCGTATTGTAGTTTTGCTAACTCATCAGCACTTAAATCGTATTTTTTCATTTGACCTCTTGCCATAATAAACCTTTATATTTTTAATTTTGCAATTATAGTGAAACTTTATAAATGGTGTTCTTTATGAGAGAGGTAAACATTAAATGATAATATGCAAGGCGTCTTCTAATACGCAGGCATCACAAATTTTATTTGTATCTACTACTACATTATTAGTTAGTTTTTCTGCTTGTTCTAGTGACATTTGCTTTTTGTCGAGTCTGTAAAGAACAGTTATCAGTTTGTTTATAAGACTCATAATCTTTAACTGTACAGTATCTTCCATCCCTTGTGGATATTTGATTTGCAGTCTTTTTTGTTCTTCTTCTAGTATAGAGATAATGAAATTAATTCTTTTTATTTGCTCGTTCATAGTCGTATTTTATCATAAAGTGCTTGAAAAATTAATAAGTATGAAGTAATTTACACTCTCTTGCTTCTTTAAACTAAGTATAAATTTACTAAGATATAATTTTTTATAATTAAATATAAGGTATTGATTAATGTCAGACTTACATAATAGAAAAGTATTCCAACCAAATCCGGAGTTTGCTAAAAATGCAAGAATCAAAAGTATGGATGAGTATAATGCTCTTCAAAACAAAGCGATAGAAAATTACGAAGGTTTTTGGGGTGATGCAGCCAAAGAAAAACTTGATTGGATTGAACCGTTCAGTAATGTAATGGATGAATCTAATTTTCCTTTTGTTAAATGGTTTGATGGTGGAAAATTAAATGTTTCTGTTCAATGTATTGATCGTCATTTAGCAAAACGAGGTGAAAAAACTGCTATTCTTTTTGAGGGTGATCGTGGTGATGTTCAAAAAATAACTTATAATGAACTATCTAAAAATGTAAATAAGTTCGCAAACCTTTTAAAAGAAGACCTTGGGGTACAAAAGGGTGATAGAATCGTAATATATATGCCTATGATTCCAGAAGCAGCCTATGCAATGCTTGCATGTGCAAGAATTGGGGCGATTCATTCTATCGTTTTTGGAGGATTCTCTTCTGAAGCGCTTAAAGATAGAATCACAGATGCTAAAGCAAAGGTTGTTATTACAGCTGATGGAGCTTACAGAAAAGAAAAACCATATATGCTAAAACCTGTAGTTGATGCAGCTATAGTTGAAGGCTCACCTGTAGAGAAAGTTTTAGTTGTTGAGAGAAATAATGAAAAAGTTGAATGGTTTGAAGGTCGAGATGTTTCTTACCACGAGCTTATAAAAAATAAATCTGATGAATGCGTACCAGAAGTGATGGATTCTGAAGATCCACTTTTCTTACTTTACACTTCAGGAAGTACGGGTAAACCAAAAGGTGTACAACATAACCAAGCAGGATACATTCTTTGGGCGCAAATGACGATGGAATGGGTTTTTGATGTAAAAGAAACGGATGTATTTTGGTGTACTGCTGATGTTGGTTGGATTACTGGGCATACATATATAGTTTATGGTCCACTTGCAATGGGTGCTACTACTGTAATGTTTGAGGGTGTAATTACGCATCCTGATGCTGGTCGTCCTTGGAAAATGGTACAAGACCATAAAATTAACCAGTTTTATACAGCTCCAACTGCGATTCGTGTTTTACATAAAATGGGTGATACTGAACCAGCAAACTATGATTTATCATCTCTTAAAGTATTAGGAACAGTTGGAGAACCAATAGACCCTCCTGCATGGAAATGGTACTATGAGAGTGTTGGAAACTCTAAATGTGCTATTGTTGATACATACTGGCAAACAGAGACTGGTGGTCATGTGATTTCTCCACTCCCAGGTGCTACTCCAATTAAACCAGCATGTGCAACACTTCCACTTCCTGGAATTATGGCTGAGATTATCGATGAAAATGGAAATACACCAGAACTTGGAGAAAAAGGTCTACTGTGTATTACGCGTCCATGGCCTTCAATGATTCGTGGTGTTTGGGGTGATGAGGAAAGATTTGTCAAAGCATACTTTGGTGATGTGAAAAAAGATGGGAAGCCTGTCTATTTTACAGGGGATGGAGCTATTTACGACAAAGATGGTTATATAACTATTACTGGTCGTACTGATGATGTTATTAATGTCTCCGGACATAGAATGGGAACTGCTGAAGTAGAATCTGCAATTCTAAAACATGATAATGTGGCAGAAGTTGCAGTTGTTGGAAAACCACACAATTTAAAAGGTGAGGGAATATTTGCCTATGTTGTATTAAAAAATGGCGAAGTTGGAGATGCGGCGAAAGAGATTAACAATATCATTAAACAAGAGATAGGTAATATTGCCTTATGCGATGATATAGTATTTGCTCCAGGGCTTCCAAAAACACGTTCTGGAAAAATTATGCGTAGAATCTTACGCTCTATCGCTAAATGTGAGCCAATCACACAAGATATCTCTACACTTGAAGACCCAAGTATCGTTGCCAAAATATTTGATATGGTAAAGAGATAATATGGAATTATGTGTTGCATTAGACCTTCCTACAAAACAAGAAAATTTAGAACTCATTGAAAAAATAAAAGATTACGATGTTTGGCTTAAAGTCGGACTTCGTACATATATAAGAGATGGGGAAGATTTTCTTCTTGCAATCAAAAAGATAAACCCTGATTTTAAAATATTTTTAGACCTAAAACTTTATGATATACCAAATACTATGGCTGATTCTGCGGAATCTATAATGGGGCTAGGTGTTGATATGTTCAATATCCATGCAAGTGCTGGAAAACGTGCTATGAGTGAAGTTATGACGCGTTTACAAAAGTATGATAAACGTCCTATGGTTTTAGCTGTAACTGCACTTACTTCATTTAGCGAAGAAGAGTTCTCTCACGTGTATGAAAAAGACATTGCATCCAAGGCTGACCAGTTTGCAAAAGATGCAATGGAAAGTGGACTTGATGGTGTTGTTTGTTCAGCCTATGAGAGTGCCTCAATAAAAAATATTACAAACAAAGACTTTATGACATTAACCCCTGGAATTCGTCCCTTTGGTGAAGATTCTGGAGATCAAAAAAGAGTTGCAGATGTAGCATTTGCAAAAGAGGCTCTTGTAGATTTTATTGTAGTTGGTCGTCCTATTTACAAGAATGAAAATCCCGCACGAGTTGTTGAAAAGATTCTAAAACAAATCTAACGGTTTTGTTTTACCTTTTTCATTAGTTTCATATACATCGTAGCATTATTAGCAATTTTGTGAAGTGTGAAATCTTTTTTTATACGAAATACCCCATTTGAGTTAATAAAAACATCTGCTTTAATATCAGTTCTTGTATTTAAATCTAAGATTCTAAAGCTTAAGTTGTCAAGTACAAGTGGTGGTTTGTTCTTTTCTTTAAAATAAGTAAGAACCATATGATATCCACCCATAAATTTTTCATTTACAGTAGTTAAAAATAATTTATCTTTGTCAAAACCAAGTTTGAGAAGTGTGAAGTACTTAATGATTACATAGTAGA
>JAFLJZ010000191.1 GCA_022712775.1 Sulfurimonas sp. | reverse complement strand
TTTAAGAGTCGGCATTTAGTGCCTCCCTGTATTGAATTTTAATTCTTATCATTTAATTTTCTCCTTTAAATTGTAAAGATACTGAATTGATACAATATCTTTGTCCTGTTGGCTCTGGACCATCAGGAAATACATGACCTAGATGAGAATCACATGATGCACAACGTACTTCTACACGCATCATTCCATGCATCTGATCTTTGATCTCGCGTACAGAATCTTCAACAGTTTCATAATAACTTGGCCAGCCAGTTCCAGAATCAAACTTTGTCTCAGATGTGAAAAGTGGAGATCCACAACAAATACAGTCGTATGTTCCATTTTCTTTATTGTTATAATATTTTCCAGAAAAAGGTGCTTCAGTTCCACTTTGTCTACATACATGAAATTCTTCCTCAGAGAGTTGCTCTTGCCACTCTTTAGCCGTTTTTGTTACTTTCAATGTCCGTCCTTAAGTAAATCAAGATTTTTTGATTCGCCATCATACAGTATATAAACACTTTTGCTACATAAATGATATGCGTAGTGTAGTTTTTTTATATCTACACTATCTATGTCCATAAGAATCACAAATTCCCTATCCATAGAAGCTATATCTTCATAGGTTGCCAACAAGAGATTATCTAAATTTTGTTCGATTAAGTTCTCGTGAGCATAGAGGAGAATAGGAGTTTCTTTAATGAAATCGCGTAAGTCATCTTTGAGCTTTATTCTGCTTGTATTTTTACTAACAACTAAAATATCTTGCGCATTGTGTTTTAAAAGAAGTGATACAATTGTTTGAAGTGCTTTTGCATGTTGGTTTGCTTTATGGTATGTTATATCTTTAGTTTTATTTTTAAAATTTTTAGTAAAGATATTTTCTTCTGAATCTATGTAGGAATCTTGGACAATAATTAAGTGCTTTTTAGATTGTAATACTTTAAGATCTTGGAGAAACTTATCAGAATAACTCCAAGAATCATCACAAATAATTAAATCAACATTTTTAGGTACATTATCGATAAAATCACTTGGTGTCAGAATGTGTATGGACATAGGATCAACTTCAACTATAGCATTTTCGATACTATTTAAAAGTTGTTTTTTCAGGATATCGCAGGCTAGGTTACTAGGCTTAATGATAGCGATGTTTACATGCGGATTTTTTAGCTTTTGCAAAATTGCTTTTAATAAAATAGAACTTGTTTTACCTGAACCTGGAGGTGCTTGTAAAATACTAACAGGAGCAAGCTTAGCGTTAATAAACTCTCTTTGTTCTTGTGAGGCAAAATGAATGTTTTTTTTAGAATCTAGTATTGCGTATTGGATAAGCAGTGTTGACATGATTGTATCAGTATTTGGTAAGTTGTATGTTCTCGCACTATAGAGAATCTTGTCAAAGATTGAATCTTGTGATGAATCGTTAAACATAACCTTTTCTTCTGGTAAAAGTTCATGAAAGGAACTGTTTAAATGCTCATACTGATCACTATTTAGATTTTCCATAAGTAGATAATTGAAAATTGGAACGCCATCGTTATGTGTAAGTTCATTAAACTTTCTTTTGATGATATCATGTGATTTTTCAAAAGCAAGATTATTCTTCGATGCCGTTTGTTTTGAAGCTTTTTCTATTTTCGCATTTTTTAAATCATCATAAGACCAATCTTTGTATTCAAACAAAAATATTCCTCTCGTTTCATCTGCAATGATAAGTGGGATAAAAAAACTTTGATTATGATGGTAGATTGTGATGTTTTCAAAAATGGGAAGACTATGTTGTGATGCAACTTCTTTTAACTTTTTTACTAAAAGTGATTCTGGTAATTCTAAGGTTTTAGTGTTATGTTTGTTAAAGAGAGATTGAAAGAAAGGAAGTTTCATAATATTAATGAGATACTAGATATTATCCGCAAAAAATGCGGATAATATTAATGGACTATTTACCAGCAGCAACACGGTCTTTAAGACCTTTACCAGCTTTAAATTTAGGAACCATTTTATCTTGTGTTGTATAAGTTTTATCAGTTCCTGGAACTTTACCACTTTTACCTTTTTGTAATGCAGCAGTGAAGCTACCAAAACCAACTAAAGAAACATCTTCTTTTTTCACTAATGCAGAAGTTACAGCTTCTGTAAATGCTTTGATTGCTGCTTCAGCTTCAACTTTAGTTTTATATTCACCACTTGCTTGTACTAATTCAACGAATTGCGCTTTATTCATAAAAATACCCTTGGATTCTTAAAGATTTCCGAAATTATTTATAAACTATCAGGTAGTTGGCAGTTACGAAATAATTCAGCTGTGAACACTTTATAATTTATTTGCTTAAATTTTTCTTCTTTTTATGAAGATAATCAAGGAAATGTGAAAACTTTGTCCCTTTCATCCCATATTTAGCTTGTTTATAAAGCTTAGGCATAGAAATTTTGCTTTTCATAGAAATAATTAAAGTTGATATTTCTTTGATTTTTTCTATTTTACTATGGTTAACTTGTATAGATAAAAAAACATCATCAAGAGCATCTCTTTCAGTTTTAGTAAGTGTATTCATCTATTTAATCCTTCAGCTTATTAATCTTTCGTACTGCTCTAATGATTTCATCATCATCTAATCTTCCCAACATCTTCATAACTATAGAAGCAGCTTGTGGTTTTGCGCGCCCAAGCTTCCAGTCTTGATAAGTTCTCATAGAGATACCCAAAGAAGAAGACATGTCTTTTAAAGATATTTTCTTTCCATTGTTGAGTGACTCTAAAGAGTTATGAAGGATATTAAATAAATCATCAATTTGCATTAGAGTAGTATACGTTTTAAATACTTAAATATACATTTAATTATATAATATATTGTAATTAATGTGTATTGTGTGATTTAAATAATGTATTAAATGTAATCAATAATATATAATATAAGTTTTAATGAATATTATATACGGTTTATCGTGTAAATTTTGTACAAATAAGTTTGAAAGCGGAGAAGTGCTTATATTAAATATTGATTTTTATTTGATTTTATTTTTGTGTAGGATGAAGAATGATTGTATTGTCTGTTGTCTCTATATAAAATGGAGTATATTTTTGTTTTGTTGTTTCATAATAAACTGATTGTGTATTATCAAGTTCAAAATTTATAGTGTTTTTAGTAGATATAGGCTTTTGTATCGTTATTTTTGCAGAATTTGCAGAATTTTTGATCTGAAGTATCTCTTTATTTAATCTGTCTATTTCTTCTTGTATCTTTATTTGGAGTGTTGAGTTGTCTTTTTTAGCCTTTTGTAAAGAAATTTCTAAATCATCAATATCATCATGAATTAAATCTATTTTACTTACTAAAATAGGAACATTTTTATAGTTGATCGATAAGAGATTATTAGCACCACTAATATGTTCTATAGAGATTGAGTGAGAGGCATAGATTTTTATATTACTCGTGAGATGTTTAATAGTCACATCTTGTGCATAAATACTACCCCCTATAGCAGTATCAACACTAACACTTGTTGCATGAATCTCACCACCATCTAAGAGCGTGACCTTCGCTTCATGACATCGAAGTGTCCCTTGGTGCATATAAATCTCTGCGTACTTGCTAAACTGTGTAGAATCTTCGTGTGTTGTTCCTTCTACAACTAGTTTATGTGCATCAATGATACTTTGTTCATCTACATCACCACTAATACAAACTTCTTTAGTTATTAATTCTTCATGTGCATGTATTGCATCTCTTGTTTCAATTTCATCCATTTTAATACTCGAGTAAATCACTGTAATCATATCTTGAAAAATCAAGATATGCTTTTCCATTTTGCTGTATGATTCTAATGTCACTATTTATCACAGCAAGAAATCTTTTTTTAATGATTTTACGTTGATAAGATTTAAGGTCTAATGTTTTAACATAAGCTCTTAACTCAATTAGCTCATCTTTCTTTATCCCTTCTATTTTTTTTTCAGGTAGGATAGTTTCAATCTCGTGCACCTCATGCGAATTGCTTTGCATCATAAGTTTTGTATTAACAAGTTCTAAGATAGTTTTTAGCTGGTCATCTTTAGCACTATAAACTTGCTCTATTTTTTGCATCTCATCTCGAAGCATTTGTTCCTTATCATCGATAAGTTTGTCTATTTTTTCTTCGAGTTGAATTATTTTGTCTTTAAGTTGCTGGTTTTCTCTTTGGTAAAGTGATAAAACAGAAGCTACAGTAGTTTTAGGTTTAACAACACGATTACTTACTTGTTTTTTTTCTAGCACTTCTTCTTTTAAAGAAGAAGTTGGAGTGCTTTGGTTTCTTGTAACAATAATATACGTTGTACCATTTTCTATAATATAGTTTAATTTTTTAGCTCGAAGTTTAGAGGCGAGCATCTCTTTAGACATTCTAAATTGTTTACAATATTCATCAATTGTTAGTTTCATTTGTATTCCTTGTAATCGTTTATCGCGCTGAATTAAAATTAATATTTGGTGGATTGATAATACCTGATTCTCTTAACCAAATAAGTGTCCCTTTTTTTTCATCTTCATCATTACTTTTAAAAGTATATTGTTCTGAATATTTAAAACCTTTATCTAAAAGCAAGGTATTAAAATCTTTATATATAGAAAGGAATTTTTTCAAACTTGCATATGCATAATCAGAGACCATAACTGTAGTAGCTGAATAGTTGTTAAAGTCTAAGTATTTTATACATTCATGTAAACCTGAGCCAATAAAGTTCTTTTGTCCTAAAATATCATTAAATTCATAAACTTCACCAGTATGAACAGCTATCTTCATTCCTTTAAAATCTCTAAATCGTTTAGTTATTTCTTGAGATAAATGATTAAAACTTAAGCCCAAAAGAGCACCGTATCCCTTAAGTCTAGGATTAAGGATACAATAAAAACCATCGCCTGTTGATACGATTCCAAGTATGAGCTTATCTACAGACATATTTGAGTTTTGAAGCATTTGATCAATCATCTTTTTGTAAGTGCTCGTTATAAAATTTATGATTTCTAACTGTTTACTTGATTCAAATTTTGAAAAACTAATAATATCAACAAGAACAATATCAGTATGTAAGATAATTTTTTTTTGTATGTGCATAGCTCTTCATTATATTTTTAGATATTTTAACATAATTAGGTTTAAAAAAGTTCTTTTAAATGTAGCCTGTATTATAATGTTGCAATTAATTTTTAGGAAGCATGAATGAGTAAGGGAATTTTAGACATAGTACAACCTGGAGTTATTTTTGGAGATGATGTTCAAAAAGTTTATGACTTTGCCAAACAAGAGGGCTTTGCAATTCCAGCAGTAAATGTAGTTGGAACAGATTCTGTAAATGCTATTTTAGAGGCTGCAGCAATTGTAAATTCTCCCGTTATTATACAATTTAGTAATGGTGGAGCTTCATACTATGCAGGAAAAGGTCTTAGCAATGAGAATGAAAAAGCTGCAATTATCGGAGCTGTCTCTGGTGCAATTCATACACATATGATGGCTGAGGCTTATGGTGTTGTGGTTATTCTTCATACAGATCATGCTGCAAAAAAACTACTTCCTTGGATAGATGCACTTCTCGAATCAGGTGAAGCATACTTTGAATCACAAGGAAAACCTTTATACTCTTCACATATGCTGGACCTTTCTGAAGAAACACTTTTGGAAAATATAGGAACATGTAAAGCATACTTTAAAAGAATGGCAAAAATTGGAATGAGTATAGAGATAGAATTAGGCTGTACAGGTGGGGAAGAAGATGGTGTTGATAACACAGATATGGACAACTCACTTCTTTATACTCAGCCTGAAGATGTAGCATACGCGTATGAAGAACTTATGCAAGTTTCACCTCATTTTACAATCGCAGCTTCTTTTGGAAATGTTCATGGTGTGTATAAACCAGGGAATGTTTCACTTACTCCTAAGATTCTAGAAAATTCTCAAAAATACATCGAAGAAAAATTCAAAACAGGACCTAAGCCTGTTAACTTTGTATTTCATGGTGGTTCAGGTTCAAAGCCTTGCGAGATTACAGAAGCTATCGGTTATGGTGTTATCAAAATGAATATTGATACTGATACACAATGGGCTACATGGATAGGTGTCAAAGACTACTATGAAAAGAACAAAGACTATATGCAAGGTCAAATCGGAAACCCAGATGGTGATGAGAAACCAAATAAAAAATACTACGACCCAAGAAAATGGCTAAGAGATGGTCAAAAAACTCTTGTAGCTCGTGTGGAAGAGGCGTATAGAGATTTAAATGGGTTAGATAGAAACTAAGTTTCTATTTTTACACGTATTTTCCATCTTTTTTGCTGTAATGGTGGAAAATATATTAGAAATCCTCTCTCATACAAATTTGTAGTATAATTATATATGTAATTGTAGTGCAAAGATTATCAATGGAAAATTTATATAATCCAGACTCAGCAAATATGTGAATGACAATGACTGGACTAGATAAATGAGCTTATATTCTGAAAAACTTGCTACGTTGAAAAAAGAGTTTAAGCAGATAAAAGAGTCTCAAAGAAAACCTTTAAAACCCAATCAAAAAATTATGTATGATTTTGTAAATGGTGTTACGAAAAATGCCTAATTTCATTTAAATGGCTTTCAAGTACTTTTAAAAAAAGGTGATGATAATAAAGGTTTTATGCATATTCTTTTGAAACACTACTCTACGAACTGTGTTGGATGTATAACCGCAAAAGATATTTTAAATATGTCAATTATGGTTGAACGAGGTATTAAACTAAACCAGGTAGGTGTTAGCAATCAAAGTTTAATTGTTTATAGACATATTAAAAATGGTATAAATCATAATATAGTTCTAAAACAAGAAACAGATAATAAATTTGTAGTTACAATGTATAGTTTGGATTAAGTTGGAAGCAAGACGATAACACTTTAAACCTCTGTTGGGTAAACCTGATAAATCAAGTAATGCATCGTGACCCTGCTTCACGGTAGAAGACATTTCTGTCAAGGAATATATTTAAATATACTCGAAGCTAAAAACAATCTCTAGTCTGTATTATCGCATAAGTTTAATTAAATTTAATTTAATTAAATACTTTAGGTCTTAATAATCCAAAATTTAAATCTGAAGTGCAATTTTTGAAAATTTAAAATAAAAAGTTGTAATTATAGATTTGAAGAGGTTAAATGTTAAAATCTCTGCATCTATCTTTAAAATGCTTCTGTTTCCTAGATATGGTTTTACATGCATAGTATACTTTTTGATAGTACTATACTAGCCCAATAAATCAAGACAACTTTTCCAAATTCCTTATTACCTCTAACCATGTTACTTTATGAAACTTTTACATCAGATAAAGTGTAGTTTTCATCATTAATTTGTAAGCTGTCTATAATGGTTCCTTTTTTTAGTACCAGTAAAACAACTTTTCTTATATCACCTTTTTACGATACCAGTGGTAACAGTTTTTGTCTCCTTGGGTCTAAATTATTATCAGCTTGATAATAAACTTCATTTGGAGTTTGATACCCAATTGCTGAGTGTAATCTTTTTTTGTTGTACGAATTCATATATTTTTCTATGGCTCGATTGAGTGATTTTATATTTTTGTATTCGTTTAGATAAATCTCTTCATACTTGATGCTTCTCCAGAATCTTTCGATACAAATATTATCTGTAGCTCGACCAACTCCATCCATAGAAATTTTGATGTTGTGTTTTTTGAGAATATCAATGTGAGCTTTAGAAGTGTATTGACTTCCTTGATCAGTATTAAAAATCTCTGGCTTAGGATAAAATGTAAGTGCTTCGTTTAGCACACTTTTAACTAAAGAAATATCCATCGTATTAGAGAGCTTCCATGAGAGTATTTTCTTTGAATGCCAATCAATGATGGCTGCTAAATATACAAATCCTTTTTCTAACTTTATATAAGTGATGTCTGTACTCCAAACCTGATTAGTTTTCTTAATCACTACTCGTCCAGCATAGTCTCTAAAATCTTTTAGAAGATATGGATATTTGTAATGCTCTTTATTCGCTGTAGTCGTCTTAGGCTTCGGATACAAGGCTTCTATTCCCATATACTTCATGGCTTTTTTAACAAGCTTCTTGCCTACAGCATAGCCATCTCTTAGCAATTGAGCATGGATTCTTCTACTCCCATATGATGGAAAGTCTGAGTAGATGTTGTTTATAGCATCTAAGAGTTTAATATCCTTACCTGTATTAAAAGGTTTAGCAGGTTTATAGTATAAAGATGACTTACTTACATGAAGTAATTTACATTGCTTATTCTGTGATAGTTTATGCTTGGAATCAAGGAGAGATTTTCTCTCTTTAAAACGAAAAAGATATTTATATATCTTTAAGACCCAAGCTTTTTAGCTTTTCCACAGCAAAATCCTTTTCAACAATAGTTTCGCCAAGTTTTCTAGCAATTGCATCTTTCTCTTTTTGAAGAATTTCAATCACATCTTTGTACTCTTTAACGACAGCACTTTTATCAAATGCAAGTGACATGTTTTCAAGAAACTGCTTTTTCCAATTTCTGAGACTTAAAGGTT
>JAFLJZ010000272.1 GCA_022712775.1 Sulfurimonas sp. | reverse complement strand
ATCAAGATATAATCAAAGTAAATGGTAGAGAAGACAAAGATGCTTCAAGAAGAATCGAGATTAAATTCACACTTAAAAATGATGATGCAATGAATGAAATAGAGAGAATTTTAGACCATGAGTGATTTTGAACCAGTAGAGATAAGAAAAGCTTCAAACTATTTACAGGACAAGCTAAACCTTTTTAAAAAAGGTGGAGCTACACCACGTAAAGATAATGTTTATATAGTTGAAGAACAGAAAATCACTATGTTTAAAAGATTTGTAAACTCAATCTTTCACAAATAAACTTTTAAAAACTTACTCTAAAGTAATTAAACATCCATTGGATTGTTTTTGAAGCTTGTATCTATAGTAACCATCAAGTTCGATAACTACGCGATAATATCCCTTATGATTTCCAACTCTTATTTTTGTAAATACTGATACAGGAATTTGTTTAATATATGCCTTTAAGCTTACATCTTTTTCAAAATCCAGTACAATTCTATGTGGTTGGGCTAACAAAAAATTTCTTATTAGCTTATCTTTTGTAATAATCTTCAAACTGTTTTTTGATGTTAGAAACTCTGCATATTTTATTTTTCCAACTAAGCTGAATGCTTTTATCTCTTTATGCTTTTTTGCTTCTATCTTAGGCTTTATACTTTTTTCTTTTACTTCTTGATCAGCATAGCTTTGTGATATAAATATAGGTAAATGCCAATCTACTGTATTATCAAGATCTATACTTATTGTTTTTATCGAAGCATCAAGATTTTCATATTCTATAGTAACTTTTTTTATATTTCTAGCTGTTGAGGGAAGAGTTATACTTGCACGTTGAAGCTTTTTAAGAGATTCTTGCTCATTAGAAGTATAGGGTAAATCTTCTTCACCTGGTGCGGCAAAGAAAGGATTCTCTCTTGCTTGAATACTTATAATTAACAAAAATGTTACTAAAAATATTCTTTTCATTACTACCCCGTTTACATGATTTTAAGAATTATAGCATTAAATAGAAGTCTATTGTGCAGAAATCTCTTTGAGTTCAAAATATTCTCTTTGTAACTCTGCATTTTCATGTTTTAGCCTGTAAACTTCATCTTGAAGATACAATTCATACTCTTGAAGTTCAAAGAGTATCTCTAAAGAATTCGTTCCATAAAGAATAAGCCCTAAGTAAATACCAAAGGCTAAAACCATAAGAAATAAAAGAAGAAATTTTGTAAGAGAAAGACCTAAATACTCTTGTGTAAGACTTTGAGTATTGTCTATATCTTCAAAAAGTTCTTCTTGCATATTAGTTAAATAGTACTGAACCTAAATATTCACCATAAACAACTTCGTTCTCTATCTCTAAAAGGCGATTATACTTAGCTGTTCTCTCACCACGAGCAGTAGAACCAGTTTTAATCTGTCCACAGTTAAGGGCAACAGCAAAGTCAGCAATGAAAGTATCTTCACTCTCACCTGAACGGTGACTCATAACACATGTATAACCATTTCTTTGTGCAAGACGAACAGTTAACATAGTCTCAGAAACAGAACCAATTTGGTTTGGCTTGATAAGAATTGAATTGGCAATATTTTTTTCAATTCCCTCATTAAGAATATTAACGTTTGTAACAAATAAATCATCCCCAACAATCTGAACAGTTTCGCCAAGCTTCTCAGTCATAAGTTTAAAACCATCCCAGTCATCTTCGCTTAAACCATCTTCAATAGACACAATAGGATACTTAGCACATAAATCAGCATAATAATCAACTAACTCAGCAGAACTTACTGTACGATTTTCAGAATCTAGTCTATAGCCACCATCTACAACTAATTCAGAAGCTGCTACATCTAAAGCAATAGCAATTTGTTCACCAGATTTATAACCAGCTTTTTCGATTGCCTCGATAATAATCTGAATAGGCTCTTCATTTGAAGATAAATCAGGAGCGAAACCACCCTCATCACCTAATGCAGTATTATGTTTCTTAGCTTTTAAAATACCTTTAAGCGTATGATACACTTCAGCAGATGCACGAAGACCTTCAGCAAAGTCTTCAAATCCAACTGGAACAATCATATATTCTTGAAAATCAACAGAATTATCTGCGTGTGAACCACCATTAATGATGTTTAACATTGGAGTAGGAATAGTCATTGCATTCGCACCACCAAGGTAACGATATAATGGCATACCAAGAGATTTAGCAGCAGCACGTGCTACAGCCATAGAAACACCCAGAACTGCATTCGCACCTAAGTTTCCATAGTTCTCAGTTCCATCAACTTCTTTCATTGTAGCATCAATAACCGCTTGGTTAAAAGGTGAAAGACCTATAAGCGCATCAGAAATTTCATTATTTACATGTCCGACTGCTTTTAAAACACCCTTACCCATGTAACGATCTCCGCCATCACGAAGCTCTAAGGCTTCACGTTTTCCTGTACTTGCACCTGAAGGTACTATAGCACTTTCAATCGTTCCATCACTTAATTCTACCGTTGCTTTTACTGTTGGATTACCACGAGAATCCATTACTTCGATTGCACTTACACTATCTATAAACATTCATTTTCTCCAAATTTTATAATTATATAGATTTTACCTAAATATAGTTAAAAATTGGTTAAAAATATAGTTAGCTTTTATGTATCGGCATCAGCAACTTCAGTAGGTTCCATAATATTGACATCACTAATACCCATAGCTACTTTAATTTTTTCTTCAATTTCTACTGCTAGCTCAGGCTCATCTTTAAATTTAGCCTTAACATTTTCACGTCCTTGACCTAGTTTTGTTTCTTCATAAGCAAACCAAGCACCAGACTTATCAATAATATCAAGTTTTACACCATAATCCACTAATTCACCCTCTTTAGAAATCCCTTCTCCAAACATAATATCAAACTCAGCTTGACGGAATGGTGGAGCAACTTTATTTTTGATTACTTTAGCTTTTACTCTATTACCAATTACACTTTCGCCTTGTTTTAATGAAGCAATTCGACGTACATCAATACGAACAGAAGCATAAAATTTCAGTGCATTTCCACCAGTAGTAGTTTCAGGAGAACCATACCCC
>JAFLJZ010000190.1 GCA_022712775.1 Sulfurimonas sp. | reverse complement strand
AGATACAGACCTTGGGTATAGAGAGGTGCTTGTTGATGAATACCAAGATACAAATGCACTTCAAGGTACTCTTATAGAGGCTATGAAACCTCCATCTTTGTTTTGTGTAGGGGATTATGACCAAAGTATTTATGCGTTTAATGGGGCTGATATTTCGATAATAGGCTCATTTTCAAAGAAGTTTCCAGATGCAAAAGTACATACACTTACAAAAAACTATCGTTCAACTTTACCTATTCTCTCTTTGGCAACAAAGGTAATCGAGCATAATGAAAGAATTTACCCAAAGCAATTAGAAGTAACAAGAACGCAAGCAGCCCAAGCGCCAAAGCTTTTAGCTTACGATGAGTTGTTTGACCAGTACCATGCAATGGCAGCTAAGATTAGAGATAGCCAAACTCCAAGAGAGGAAATAGCTGTTATTTTTAGAAATAATTCCTCTGCGGATGGAATCGAAGTTGGACTACGAGAACTTGATATTCCTTGTAAGAGAAAAGGGGGAACAAGTTTCTTTGATTCTAAAGAGGTAAAAGCAGTTTTAGACTTGTATACGCTTCTTATAAATGAAGCCGATATGATGAGCTTTATTCACCTTTTTGAGTTTGCCAAAGGGATAGGGTCTGCTATGGCAAAGGAGATGTATTTAGCACTTAAAAATTTAGGGAACGGTTCTATTTTTTATGGACTGTATGCTGCGGATGAAAATATAAAAAATCCTTTTGAAAAAAGAAAAGTTTCTCATCAACTTGGGCTTTTTGATGATTTTTTAGAGCTTGGTGCTGTTGGGAAGTTTGCAAAGCTTGGATTTGAAGCTAAATTTATGAAAAACCCTATACTTAAACACCCAAAACTTACAAAAGATGGGGCTACATTTTTACATGATTTTTATCTTTTGTATCGTGATTTAAAAGGAATAAAACAACCACGTACTATTGTGAAAAAAATTGTAGCATCTTCTTTGTATAAGCATATCTCAGATGTTCTTTCAAATAAAAGAGCACAGTTAAAAGATGGAAGTATTGATGAAAAACAAAAGACAGAATCACTCTTAAGAATTACGAGAAAAATGTTGCTTTTAGAAGAACTCTCAAAGCCATATTCTCAGCATGAAAGATTTTTAAATGCTATGATTTTAGGCTCATCAGATTTAACACAAGGTGAGGGTGTAAATCTTTTAAGTGTACATGCTTCAAAGGGATTAGAATATAAAGAAGTCTATGTTATTGACTTGATGGATGGAAGGTTTCCTAACAGAAAACTGATGCAAAGGGGTGGTTCACTTGATGAAGAGCGACGACTTTTTTATGTTTCAGTTACACGGGCAAAAGATATTCTTTATCTTGCCTTTGCAAAATATGACAAGATTAAAAAAATAAATTTTATGCCTTCACAGTTTTTATATGAAGCGGGTTTAGTTCCCAAAGATGATGCATACAGAGCCTTAGTCTTAAAAGAAGAAGAAAAAAACGAAGATTAAGTCGCTGGTGAAATTCTCTCTTTTCTTATTTGTCTGATTCCAGAGAAGTAAGTATTTCCTAAATAAATTACATAAAAAATTGCTCCAAAAAAGATTGCAAATGGTATAAGAGAAAAAAGATATAAGAGCAAGGTTTTAATTCTAAGACCTGTACCATATCTGTACTTCATCAAATAATCTTCATCTTTTGTACAAATATTTGAAGCGATATCAAAGGTCATAACCTTGTGGAAAAAGTAATACAAGGGAAAGTTAAAAGCGATTATATTTACTAGTGGTATAAAATAAAGAGGGATAAAGAGAAAAAACAATAAAAGCATAATAAATGCCCATTTGAGTATTGCAAGTAAACCAGTAAAAATGTTTGAGTACCCTATCATCTCTACATCTCTATAGTGACGAAGCTGTAACTCTTTTAAAACAAAGGGTGTCAAGAAACCTATAACAAGAACTGCTACGATGATAGAAAGATAGAGTGTAAAAAAGCCACCAATTGCATAGACTAAAAAAGTAGCTATCCATGATGTTATTGCATGACTCATTAAAAATTTAATGATAGCACTTCCCTCTAAATGTGCTTGTACGGATTCTGTATGGGGTACGCCATTTTGTATAGTTGTTTGTGTTGAGGAGACATCCATGCTTCCAAGTGCATCTAAACCAGCACTTGCTAACATAAAAAATAGTCCATACATAATTATCATAGAGATGATAAAAGGAAGTAGGGCGTACTTTAACATTTGAACAGAGAGGAAGTCTTTTAGACTTAAAAATAAGAGATTTTCGTCGTTGTTCACTTTTTATTCCTTTGAAATATATTTAGGTTGTAATAATTAAATTAGCCAGTATTTTGCAGTTTATAACCTAAACCATAAATATTATCTATGAAAAAGTAGTCTTTATGATGAAATTTTAACATTTTTTTCTTGAATCTTGAAATGAGTTGAATAATATTATTACATATGAAATTATCTTCTTTTTCAAGGGAAAAAATAGAATTTGAAATGTCACAAGCAGAGTGATATGTTTTTGTTTCCCCGCAAAGAAAATTAAGGAGTTTTCTCTCATTTTTACTAATTTTAATCTGATGATTTTTATAAAAAAGTAGTTTTTCTTGTGTGTTATATTCATATCCATTAAGTAAATCTATTTTTGCATTTTTAGATAGCTTTGCTATAACACGATTAAGTACATTGTTTAGTTCATCTTTTTTTACAGGTTTAATAAGATAGGAGCAAAGATGCAGGTTAATAGCTTGAAGTAATTTCTCTTTTTCAGAGTGTCCTGTAATCATAATAATTTCAATCTCTGAATTATTTTGGTGTATTATTTTTGCTAAATCTAAACCATTTATTTTTGGTACTGAGATATCAAGTATAGCTATATCTATTTTATTGTTTTTATAAAGTTCTAAACCTTTTTCACCATCACTAGCCGTGATAATATTTTTAAAATATAAGCTAAATATTTCAGTAAAACTTTCTCGTGTTATCTCTTCATCTTCTACATAAAGTACTGTTAAATCGTGTATCATAATATAATCCTAAACATTGTTCCACCAATATGATGTTGCAAACTTAATTCCCCAAAATGGTAAGTGCCTGACTATAATAAATATGACATTTATTATAGTCAGGCACTTATAGTACTATTAGTATAACATATTATTATGTTGCAAAAATGACATTTTATACTTTTGTTATATCCTTTGCACATACATAAGCACTTGCCCATGCCCACGCAAAATTAAATCCGCCTCTTCTTCCAAGAACATCTAAAACTTCACCGCAAATGTATAAATTTTTTTGTTTTAAAGATTCCATTGTTTTTGGATTGACTTCATCTACATTAATCCCACCACCAGCTACTTCAGCATGACGAAAGCCATGTGTATCAGTAACTTCAAACTTCCAGTTTAAAATTTGATTTGCTATTTTTTTTGTTTCTTTTGTATTTAAAGATATACCTAGTTTTGTGTAGGATATATTTAAGTAGTCTAGAAGTGCTTTAGCTATTTTTAGATTTAAAACTCCATGAAGAATATCTAGTATAGTAATTTGTGTATTTAGCTGAGCGATTTTTAATATATGCGAAGAGAGCTTTTGTGCTGTAAATTTTGGTAGCAAGTTAACTATTATATCAACAGCTTGGTACTCAAGTAATGCTTGGGATGCAAGTTGGGATATATCTAAGATAGCAAAACCAGAAACACCATAAGTTGTAAAAAGAATATCACCTTGTACAGTGTTAGTTAGGGAGTTATTTATAAGGAGTGAAACCTCACCATCGACTTTTGCTCCACTCATTTTTACATGCGAAGTTGAGTTAAGATGTAACTGCACAAGTGAAGGGTATGAAGGAATAATAGTATGACCATAGAGCAAAGCAAATTCTTGTCCATCTTTGTTTCCACCTAAATGCTCAGCTGCCTCAGAACCTGTTGCAACAACAACAGAATCATACTGTGCAACTAGCTTTTTTATATCTGTGATTCTCGTATCAGTATAAAAATTTACACCAAGGTTTCTTGCAGTGTTTTCTAAAAGTAAAGCTACACTCTTGGCTTCATTACTTAGTGGGTAAACTTTTCCATCATTTTTAATTTCTAAAAGAAGACCGATGGAAGATGCAAACTTCTCAAATTCTTTAAAGGAAAAAAATTCAAGTGCATCGTCTACAAAATGAGGGGTTTGTGAAAAATAGTCTTTTGAAGAAGTTGAGGTATTTGTTATGTTACACCGACCATTCCCTGAGACAAGAATCTTTTTAGCGCATTTGGAGTTTTGCTCATATAAATCAACGCTAAGTGATTCCCGTGCACAAAGAATAGCACATAAAAGTCCAGATGCTCCACCACCAATGATTGCGATTCTTTTACTCATAAGGAAACTATCTTTGCTCCAAATCCACCAAGGTGTTGGGGGGCATCATCAAATTTCTTTACTCTTGGATGTGCTATAAGGAAGTTCTTCACAGCAAATGAAAGTTTTCCTGTTCCAATTCCATGATAGATGATAACTTCATCCCAACCATTTATAAGTGCATCTGAAAGAAATTTATCTAAAACCTCACAGGCTTCATCTGCTCGCAGACCGTGCAAGTCACATTTAAGTCCTGCACGTTTTTCTACATTTAGATTTACATTTGTCTTGGGCTTTTGTTTGATGATTTGTGTATGTTTAAGATGTTTGGTTTTTACGCGAACACGCATACCTTCAACTTCGATAGTAGCTTCTCTTTGCTCTTTCATCGAGATGATTATTCCTTTTTGTGAATGGTACTTGACCTTATCTCCAACCTTGAAGTTTATATGCTTATGTTCTTCTTTTTTCGTATCTGGAAGTTTTTTATTCGCCTTATTCATTGCTCTGTGAATCGACTGCGTATCTCCAGCTTTTGCAGCAGTTTTTGCTTCAGATATTGCAACATCATAACTTCTCTTAAGTGCGTACTTTTGTTCATCAAGTTCTTTAAAAAGTTTCTCTCTTTGCTCTTTAAGGAAAAGTTCTTTTTTATTTAATGCTTCTAGTTTTTCATCCACTTTTTGGTGTTTTTGTTTTAACTCACGCTGAAGTTGTGAGCCTCTCTCTATTAAAAGACTTAGCTTTTGAGAATTATCACCATAAACTAACTTTGCTTCATTTACAATTTTATTTGAGATTCCATACCTGCTAGCAGTTTCAAAGGCGTAACTTTTTCCTATGATTCCCTGCATAAATTCATAGGTGGGTTTTCTTAGCTCTTCATCATAAATAGCAGCCATAAGTTCTACATCGTCACGGTCAGCCATAAGAGCAGCAAGTCGTTTATGGTGTGTTGTTACAACTACTTTTTGTCCCCTAGTAATTAAATCATCGAGGATGACTTTAAACAAGGCTGCGGCTTCATCACTGTCTGTTCCTAACTCTATTTCATCAACACCAACAAGTGCAGATTTATGCTCAAAAATTTTAGAAAATTCTTGCATACGACCAGCAAAGGTTGAAATATCATTTTTTACATTTTGTGGATCATCGATGATAGCAAGCACACTTTTAAATGAACCTACATGAGATTTATTTTCATCTAAGGACATTGGAATCATATATTTTGCCATAAATGCAGCTGCGAGGATAGACTTTAAAAGCATAGTTTTACCACCGGCATTTACACCAGTAATCATTAATATATTTTTAGAAAAGTTTACATCAACAGGTTTCGCATTATGCAGAGCAGGGTGGATAAAAGCATTTAAAATAATCTTTGAATCATTCTTAGACTTTATAATTTGTAAGTTCTTAGCCCTAGCAAATAAAACTCTCGCTTGGTAGTTGTCAAACTTATCAAACTCTTTGTCTATAAAATTTATAAAAGGCTGT
>JAFLJZ010000189.1 GCA_022712775.1 Sulfurimonas sp. | reverse complement strand
CAACGTCGAATGATAATTTGAGATATAATTTATCTGTTAAAGTAGATTTTAGTGATGTTGAGGATTCTGTGATTGTGGCATCTGACGCAAAGGAGATGCCTATCTCTTCCTTAAATGCTATATTATCACGAATTTGCCAATTGAAATTGCCACCAAGTTTGCCCATGACGTTGTTTTCAGTGTCGCCATTTTCTCTACTACTTTGGCGCGCACCAGCACTTGCCTCAAGAGAAAGTTGCATATTATCACGAGTTAGGACGTTGCGACCATAACCAATCAACTCACTTGTACGGAAATCAAAACCTGAGAAGCGGTCATTTACATATTCAAGTTCGCCAAAAGCATAATCTTTATCAGACAAAGTATATTTTAGCTGGTTTTTTATGCGGTATTCCTCGCTTGTGCGAACATTATTTTCTTTGTTATTATTTGCCTTGAAGTTGAGAATATTCTCAAATTTATCCCAAGAATAACGAAGTTCGCTTAAAATATTTACCTGTTGTTCTTCTGTATTTCCCGTTTTATATGATGTGCCGAATTCTACGCTTCCTGAAAAATTCTTAGATTTATCTCCTCCAGATGAAGGGGTAAGAGAAGCTAGTTTTTGTTCAAGATTTTCCTGACGAGAGGCTAGTGTCATTGAATCAATCTCTTCTGTGGCAGAAGGAAAACGTTTTTTTGCGCTTTTAGCTACAGAGTTAATAATAAAATTATCGTTTGTTGTGATTGCTGCTGTGATTGAGTTTTTGATATCGTCAGGAAGAGAGGACGCAAAAGAACTCGGAGAAATTATTAAAACAGATAAAACTAGAAAAAAACGAAACATTGTTCATAAGCCTTTTATACATGATTAAATAAATTTTTAATCTATCTTATAGTGGTATTTTTTTATTTTGCAAGTTTGTTTTTGTCTAACTTCTCATCGGCGTTTTTCTCTGTATTTTTTTCTGTTCCTTCAAATTTTTCAGAAGTTTTTTTCTTTAATTCTTGATTTTTCAGATGACCGCAAACTTCTTTATTGATGTCTAGGCTTGTAAGATGGCGTTCATCTTTACTGTAATATTCATAGCGAACATTGATGTTATTCTGCCAAAAAAAGAAGAGTTCTATATTCGCGCAAGCCTCGGCCAAAGCGTCATCTAATATTCCAAAGAGAAATTTGCCCATATTTGGCTCATCAGCTTTTGCATTGAGAGCAAAGTGGTAAATCATGTTGTTTTTATCGGCGGCAGTTGAGAGAAGCTGTATATTCGAAGTTATCACCACAGGAAGAGATTTATTTGTTTCATCAGAAAGAAGTTTTAGGAATTCTTCTGGATGTTCTTTCATAGCTTTATAGCTTTCATCTTTTGGTATCTGTGAATTTTGTGCAAATGCAGAAGATATTTGCATTGTGATTATGAGTAAGGATATTGTCAGATATTTAAACATAGTTCGAACCAATTAGATGTTAATGCTATTCGTATATAACCAGATATAATCTAAATATAATAATGTGTAAAATCTATTTTTTATTTACAGCACTCATTCTTTCAATATATCCCCAGACTATTAGCGATGTATTAATATTTGGCGTGATCGGCCATATAAAACGTTCTGCCATAGGTTTTTTGAGTTCTTCTGGAGCTTTTGTGACATAGTTCATGTCATAGAGCATAGCGTGGCAATATAGCCATTTATGAACAATTATAGAGCTTTCGTCATTGGGGAAGTTATTATCTAATATGCGAGGTAAATGCACGCCTTGGCAGTCATTATTTTTTGTCCAAAATTTCATATTGGCTTTTTTCGAAAGAAATTCACTGGATTTATCGTCTTCTGAAGAGATTGTCGGGTCGTTATCTAAATTTAGCGCTAATAATCCAAGTTTTCCATTGGGCGAGCATTTGTAGTTTTTTGGCAAGCTTGCGGCGACTGATATGATGGCTGATATTTTTTCGGATATTTCGCAGCCTAGGCGATATGCCATATTTCCGCCATTTGACGAACCTGTTATGTAGATATTATTGGGGTTTGAAATTCCGCGAGTTATTAAATCGTCAATTACAGATTCGATAAATTCTACATCGTCAATTTCGCTAGATGGATTGTTTTTTGTGCCGTCATTCCATGTTTTATTGAGTGATTCTGGGTAAATTGTTATAACTTCGTGCTTATAACTCAAATTGTCCAATTGCATCTTTTTTAGGATAGAGTTTTTTTCATAGTCAGAGGCAAGGATTATAATTGTAGTTTGGTTCTTTTTGGCAAAAGGGTTATGTTCGAAATATGTGCGCTCTGTGCCGTTGATGTCCAAAATATGCTTTTTATGCATATGGCTGAAGGCGAATGAATTCGTTGTTAGGGCGAGGAGTAGCGTTATGAGTAATAAAAGTGTTTTCATGGTGTTTATAATTATAGCGTATTTTAATTTCGGTCTAGTTTTTATTGCGTAATTTTCCGAGTTCTTCTCCCATGCGTTTTAATGATGTCGAGCATGAATCGCGTGGGACTATCACTTCAATTAATGACATAGTGTTGGATTTAACCGCTTGGTTAAGCGCAAAGTCTAGCTCGCCGAGTGTGCTGACTTTATATGGCTTGCCGTAGCCAATCATATCGCAGATTTTTGTGTAATTCCACCTAGTGATTTTGTTGAAATTTCCGTCGATAATATGGCGTTGAGTGCCGTACCCATCATTATTGAGGATAATTATTATCGGTTTCATTTTATATTTTGCTAATGTGGAAATTTCATTGCTGGTCATCTGAAATGCACCGTCACCAACAATTACAAAAACCCTCTCGCATTTTTTCTGACTGGCGCAAACGCCAACCGCGGCGGGAATCGCAAAACCCATTGAGAGGTAATAAGCGTCGGAAATGAAGTTGCTGCGCTGCCTTGTACGTAAAGCCATTGCGCCAAGAAGCGCATCGCCAGTGTCGCTGATTAGGGTTGAGCCTTCATTAATATATGTACTGAAAATATTAAAAAAATCTTCAACTTCTATTTTATTATCGCGCTCAGATTTTTTTAGTTTTGGGACTTCTTTTAATGGGTTGGGGTTTTGGAAAACTGGTTTTTTCGTTATTTTCAAAGCTTTTAAGCCATTTAGAAAATCTTCAAATAATATATTGTCAAAGCTGTAAAAGCCGATTTTTGTTTCTTCTGTTGTGGCGAGGATTGTGTTTTTACGCTCTAATTTTGAGGTATATAGACCTAAGAAAACGTC
>JAFLJZ010000188.1 GCA_022712775.1 Sulfurimonas sp. | reverse complement strand
TTATAGAATTTTTAATATCGTATCTATTTAGAATCACTTGTTCGAGTTCTTTTGCTTTTTCTCTATCTATGGCAATTTTCACACCATCTTTATTTTCAATAATAAGATACTTTCCTCTAAAATCTCGAATAATCTGTATAAATTCTGCAAAGTTTTTAAACTCTTTGTCATCAACCTTGTCTACCATCCAAAGAGAATAATTATGATCACCTCTATTTGCCTCTGATGCTAAAACTTTTAAAAGAAGTACCGCTTCTTCTCTTTCATCACTTGCCCAGTCCATAGATGCCTGGCGTAAACGAAGCAAGGTTGCACGGTTTCCTAAAAGTAAGTTTCTCGTAAGCGGAGAAAAGACATACCCACCATATACAAGATACTTTGGTATTTCATCATGTGCTATTGTATTTACTAAAAGATTATCATCAGCAATGTTATTAAGTACTACATGAAGTTCTAATCGTTCACCATCTCGAAGTACTCCTAGTTTAATACTATCACCTATTTGCTTTTGGTCTATATAGTACTTATACGCAGTGTATTTATTTTTAATAAACTCAACTGTTCCATCATTCTTTATATCATGTCCATCAAGACATAATAAAATATCATGTTCTTTTAGTTTTGTATATGCGTTTGATTTTTGAGAAATATCTACAACTAAAACGCCTGTTGTATTTGTATCCATTTTATACACATCTCTTAAAGATGAATTTTCCATAGTTTGTGTTGTAACACCAAGGTGAGAAAAACCATGATACTTTCCATCTGCTATATCGTCTAAAAAATGCTGTACAATTTCCGTAGGCACTATATAACCGATGCTTTGTGAACTTCTAAGTTGCTGCATTACAACACCTACAATTTTTCCATTATTAATAGCTGGTCCACCACTACTTCCAGGATTTATAGCAGCATCTATTTGAATAGATAAGAATATCTCCCGTGAGTGTGCATATCTCTCATGCTCGATTCTAGAAACTATGCCTCTGCTCACGCTTAAGCTGTCTCCACCTAGAGGAAAACCATATACTGCCACATCTTCTTCAAACTGAGGAAGACCATTGAAGCTTATAGGAGTTGTACCTTTAAAAAATGTTTCATCTTTTAATTTTAAAAGAGCCAAATCTGCCTGATGAGAGATAAATTCAACCTCTGCTTCATACTTTTTTGTATCACCATGTCTTTTAATCTCGATAAATGTTTCATTTGCTACTACATGGGCATTTGTTAAGATTCTATTTCCTGCAATAATGCTTCCTGAACCATGAGAACGACTGATACTAGAGTTCCATGGTGTTGTATAGCTTGGAATCTTTGAAACTGTATATATTTTTACAATAGATTCTTTTACATCAGTACTTGCAAATAAAGAAAGTGTACAAATAAGACTAATGCTTATATATTTAAAAAAATGCATTAATCAATATTTCCATTTATGTCTACACGTAAAATATACACATCTTTTGAGTATGTCTCCGGTGAACTCGTATACCCTGTAATTAAAAACCCATCACTTAATTTTGCGATTGCAAAAGCTTTATCATCTCTTTGTCCACCATACTGTTTAGTAAACATCGTATTTCCATTTTTATCTATTTTTAGTAACTGAACATTACTTTTATAGTTTTTTGTATATTTCGTATATCCTGCAATAAGATAACCATCATCTACTTCTACAATTCCGAAACCCTCTTCATCTTCTTGTGTTCCGTAATGTTTCATCCATTCTTCTTTACCCTTGTAGTTTATTTTCACAACAAAAATATCTTTTTGAAAATCTACAAAACTTTCAGTTGTTCCTACAAGTATAAAACCACCATCTTTTGTCGTTATGATTTGATTTGCCACTTCATCTTCTTTGTAACCAAAGGCACTGTGCCAAAGAGTATCACCTCTTTTATTGGTCTTAATAACATACATATCATTTCCACCATCACCCCAAGTGTCAGTAAAACCAGCAAAGACAAAACCATCTTCAACACTCACAATAGAGTTTGCACTCTCCTTATCATCTCCACCATACGCTCTTGTTGCTTGCATCTTGCCATTTTTATCTATATGATTTAAAAAAGTATCTGATGGTGCCGAAAAAGTTCTCTTATGTTCTTTATTTCCAGCAATAAGAAAACTTGTTTCACTTGTTTTAATGATGGCATTACCTCTATAGTAGTAATTATCTTCCCAATAATAGCCATGATTCCAGTTGAGTTTTCCAGTATTTGATACACTTGCAACATACATACTTTCTTTACCCCCCTTACCAAAGCTCCGGCTTGTTCCAGCAACGATAAAACCATCCTTTGTTGCAACTGCACCTTTTAGTACATCATCTTTTTTACCACCAAAGACTAGATCAAAAACCTTATTTCCAAAAGTATCAACCTTGATAACATAAGCATCTTCTCCCAAAGCTCCAAAACTCGCAGTACGACCAACGATTAATGCCCCATCTTTAAGTGCAATAATAGATGTACCTATATCATCACGGTCTCCACCGAAACTCGTTTCATATGTCGTACATTTCTTTAATAAAAATTTCCTACCTACTAAAGAAATTTTATCTACATAGCCTTTAATTACTACATCTTTATGTATATATTTCACCTTACACCATATACCTTCTTCTCTAGTGCTAGAACAAATTTTTTTATTTAAAATACCCTTATTTAAAGGTATTGTAGCAACTAGCTTAGATTTTGATGATTTTTTAGCAAAAATTTCTAAAAAAAAGCCATCATTCTTTTCAATAATAGAAGCAAAAAGTGAGAAAGTAAGAAAAGGGATTATTAGCAGAGGTTTCATATGAACTCCAAATCATGTATTTGTTCTCATGATACATTAACTATATATAAAAATATCTTAATTTTAATCAAGTATAATCTCTTAAATGAAAAAAAGGTACACTATTTATGAGCGAAGCGCAAAAAAATGCAAATAATCCACTTCATGGGATTAAATTAAAAAATATATTAGAAGATTTAGTAAAACATCATGGATGGGAAAAGTTAGCAAAAATTATAGATATACGATGTTTTATGTTTGATCCAACAATCAACTCTAGCCTAAAATTTTTAAGAAAAACACCTTGGGCTAGAAAAAAGGTAGAAATACTTTATCTTGAGATGATTGGAAAGTAAAATAACATTTATGAGATGAGTTTTAAATACTCACCTCTTTAATATCTGCAATTTTTAATATACTTTTATAAACAGAGGCTACCAAAGATTTTCTGTTGTTTTTTACAGCCTCATCCTCAACATTTACCATTACATCATCAAAGAATTTATCTAATTCTGGTTTAAGTCCTAAAAGTGCATCAAGTTCTAACTCATAACTTTCATATCCACATGCAGTAACTTCATTATATCTTTCATTTAAAACTTTCTCTGCATCTTGAAGTAAAAGAGTTTCATTTACCCCAAGACCTTTAGATAAGTCTATATCTTTAGTGATATTTGCAACACGTTTAAATGTTGAAGAATACTCGCCAAAACCTTCTGAGTTTACTATATTG
>JAFLJZ010000187.1 GCA_022712775.1 Sulfurimonas sp. | reverse complement strand
GATTAAAAAGGCATTACCCATGATCGCAGGCCTGACCATGGGTGCTGTAAGCAAAAGCAGCGATTCGGGCGGCTCACTCTCAAGCTCCATCGGTGATATGTTTGGAAGCCTGAAGGGCGGTGGTCTTGATGTTGGTGATGTGATTGGGCTGGCCAAGAAGTTTTTCTGAATGCCTGTAAGCAGCTATGGGATAATCCCTGCATGTTCGAAGATAAAACTAGAACGTGATTTATCTGTTTTGGCACTAAATGATTATCTTATTTTTATCAATATAGATAACTTTTCGCTTATAAATGGTTCTTTTGGTTTTAAGATAGGTGACGAAGTTTTAAGAAGAGTTGTACGTAGATTAGAGCGAATAATTAAAACAGATATTTATAAAATTCAAGCAGATGAATTTGCAGTTATATCAAGTGACTATATAAAAACTATCAATAGTATTAGAGAGTACTTTTTAGAAAACCCTATAACGATTAATGAAACTAAGTTACGACTGAGATTTTCTTTTGGTGTATCAAATGAGAAAGAAAATATACTTCATAAAGCATCTTTAGCTTTGAGACAAGCTAAAGATGAAGGAAAAAATAGACTTAGCGTATTTAAAGAAACACAAATTGTTAAAAATTATAAAAATTGTTTAGAATGGAATGAACGACTACACCATGCTTTTAATCATGATGAACTTGTCCCATTTTTTCAAGCCATCAGAGATAATAGAACTGGAGAAATTCATAAATATGAAGTTCTTATAAGAATGGTTCATAAGGGTGCTGTTTACTCTCCTCACTTATTCTTAGATGCTGCAAAAACTGGTGGGTATATTACGGATATAACAAAAATAGTGATAGATAAAAGTTTTAAATTTATGCAAAATTATGCGTGTCAGTTTTCTATAAATATTACAGAAGAGGATTTACAAGAGTACTATTTAGCTGAATTTTTAAGTACTAAATGTAAAGATTATAATATTAACCCTAATAGAGTGACGCTTGAAATATTAGAAGGTGTGAGTAGCAGTGGTACAAAAAATTCATTAAAACAGTTATCTTCCTTTAGAAAACTAGGCTTTAAGCTATCTATTGATGATTTTGGTACAGAATATTCAAATTTTGAGAGACTGTTAGAAATTGATGTTGACTATATTAAAATAGATGCACGATATATTAAAAATATAGATACTGATGAAAAAAGTCAAAAAATAACATCTATTATTACAAGTATGGCGCGCTTATTGGGTATTAAAGTAATCGCAGAGTTTGTTCATAATGAAGCAGTAGCTAAAAAGGTTGAAGAATTGGGTATTGAATATTCACAAGGATATTATTTTCATGAACCAGACAGTAAGATAACGACTCAATAATAGGGAAGCTTGCAGTTAATCCCCTATATACCCTCAATACGTGAAAAGTTAAAACTCCATTTCTACTGTTTTTGATTTTTGAATATAGAGTAAGGCATTTGTAAAGCCAAATTGATCAATCTCTTCTATACCTTCTTCTTCATATTCTAATAAATATTCAAGTCCGTCAAGTGCAATGTTTTTAACCTTTTTTAAGTGAACAATGTATAATAATAAATCAGCTAAATCACTAACTGGGATTATTTCCCTGAAATCTTTACCCCATTTACTTATATATTCACAACATATATCTTCATTTGACATAAGAAGTATCCAAAGTATTATGTTATCTATCTTTTGGGGTGCATTGACTTGCTTTAAAAAACTATTATACATCTCTTTGTTTTGAGATATTTCATCAAGTTGTTCACTGGCCTGTGTTATTAGAAATTTGATTCTTTCATCACCTAGTTTCTCATTTTTATAACCATCTAGTACTGATTCTGCAATTTGAAATGTATGCATTATTTCTCTCTTTTATTTTAATATGTAATTATTGCAAACTATTCTAAAAATTTCCATTAATCAAATTAAATATTAGAAGTTCATTATATTTTCTTTAAGGGTGTAAGTAGTGGATTGTGGGTGGATGGGGTAGAGGGATTCGAACCAACTAATATTAGTATTATTATAATTCTTTTTAGTGTGTTTTATCCCTATTTTAAGTATAATAACTCTATATTAGTTCTTTTAGTTTCTAGTGGGTGTCCATAATAATGACACCTAAATGGACACCTATAGGACACCTCAAAAGGTATGGGTATGGCAATAGTATCATCTGAATTTACACAGACGAAGCATAATGGTCTAAAGTTACATAATGATGGAATTACATTTTTATTTGATGTTAGAATTGATGGAAAAAGAATTCGAAAAAAGTGGAAATCTAGTCCATCTCATACTAAAGCAGATCGCTTAAAAACAGCTAATTTAGCATTGGAAGATTTTAAAGAAAAAGAATTACATCAAAATACTATTGCTGCTGATATGAATGCTACAGTATTAGATTATTGGGTAAAGTTAAAGTCAATTAAAAATTGGAAAGAGAGCTTAGTATCCAAGTATAATTATTACTATGACAAACATTTAACTAAATTCTCAAAATTGAAAATCAAAGATGTAAAGCCAGCAAGTTTCACTAACTTAAATGTTTCACTTAATCATTTAGCACCGAGAACACAGAAGAAAGCTTATGAAATACTACAACCATTATTCGCTTTGGCAGTTGAAGATGAGATTATTACAAAGTCTCCAATTAAAAAATCTCACATACCAGTTAGAAAACAAATAGAAGAAAAAAAGATTATTACTAATGCAGAAGAAAAGTATCGAAAAGTTTATAAAGCTATTAATCAATTATTTGGCTCAAATGATGAAGTTAAAATAAATTCAGTTCGAACGATAAAGTGTCATCCGAACCCTCATCATAAAGCGTTGTTTTTATTTGGGTTTCACGGTCGTAGGAGAGGGGAGGTTACTAATCTACATTGGGAAGATATTAACTTTGAAACAGAGATATATACTATACGCGCAGAACATTCAAAAGTTAATACCGATATGACATTTAAATTACCTCACGACATCAAAGACGCATTAAATCAATTTAGAAATACTAGGGGTAGAGTTTTTAATGTATCAGTTGTATATAAACATTATCCAAAAATTAGATTAATTACTGAAATTGATGAGTTTAGTTTTCATTGGATGAGAAATTTATCTGTTTCAGCACTATCATCTATGGGTGCTGATTTAACACACCTCACAGCAATGCTGGGACATACAGATAGTTCAACACTTAAGAAATATTTATCATTACAACGAGAAGCTTCGACAACAATTACAAATGAATTGTCTAAAAA
>JAFLJZ010000280.1 GCA_022712775.1 Sulfurimonas sp. | reverse complement strand
ATATTCAATCCATAAATATATGGAAAAATATAACTCGAAGAGATTACATTCTGCTATTGGAAATAAAACTCCTAATGAGGTTTATTATAAGGCTGTTGATTGTTTAGGTTATCAGGATAATCAAATGTTACAAATGGTGTCGTAGGTTGGTGGAATTAGAATGTTTGGTTAAGTGGTCTTGACATAGGAGGACATTATAATACTAATCATTTCTCCCATCTGTTCTAAACGAGATTTATACATTAATTCTTGTTCTTGTCGTTTTGTTTTTTTTATCGCTTGGGCTATCTCTATTTTCAAAACCCCATTCATATTTTCTAATTTTTTAGATATTTTGTTAAAAAGGAAAATTAACTTTGAGAGTTCATCATTACCATCATCTTTAATTTTTAAAGCGAAATCTGGGTTATCAATCGCTAGATTTTCAAGTAATGCTGTAATGGCTTGATACCTACGATTTATGTTAAAGTAGATAAAGATACTTATAAAAAATATAAAGAAAAAACCAATAATAGAGATTATAATGGATTGTGAAAAAAACACCTTAGAATCATTTGAAATATCTTTTAAGGAGGTAACTAACATAGTATTTGACATCTCTTTGAGTTCTTTAAATTTTAAAAGTATCTCTCTTGCTGTTTCTTGTACTTCTTTAGCTTCTACAAGATGCATAGACAATTTGCCTTGTAATACATAGGATGTTAAACTATACGCTTTTACATAGTAGTTTTCAAGCATACTTTTCAAATGTTTAGTTTCTACATTATATTGGGATAAATTATCTAAGTTATGTAAAAGTTTTTCTCTCGTGTTTTGTGTTTGTAGTAACCCACCTTTATCGTTCATAATAACTACATCACTAAAATCATTCATTAGTTTCTCTAAAAGAAAAAAGTTTTTATTATGTAAAATATTTAAAGGAAGTATATGTGTATCAATTGATTCTATAGTCTTTATATTTTTATTTGTAAAAAAATAACTCGTAACTATGATAAAGAAAAAAACACTTAAACTTACAAAAAAGAGTAATAATGCCTTAGCTTTTATCGAAAAATTAGAACGCAAAGCTTAAACTCATAGTAAGTGCATATATAGCCTTATCTGCGATTCCCTGATCTCTTGTTAGTAATCCAATACTTTCATAACCTGTACTGTTTACAGTCGCTGAAGATATACTTCCATAGTTTGTAGATGTAATACGATCAACTTGTGCTTTAAATGCCATACCAATATCTATATCATACCGAAGACCTAAAGAGGATGTTTTTTGAGAAAAATTATGTACATAAAGCGTATCATTAAGACCTGTTTTAAATGCTTCGCTTGTAGCATCACTTATTTTTACATGACTCGTATCATAATGCTTTTTATCATTTCTATTTTCAGCATACATAAAAAATGGTGTAAACTTATCCATTTTATACCCAACAATTGCATATCCACCAATAGAACTTGGAAGTAACCCATCACTTTTAGAACGTACAATTTCACTTTCTAGTACAATCTTATCGCCTCTATATTGGAAACTTGCTGAAGCAACTTTAATCAATCTATCCTCAAACGTATATCTACTCATATTATTACCATACGCTTCTAAGCCTTTTACAATAGTAATTGTAGATACATCATCTTGAATATCCGCGTTTGATTGAGAATAAGAAATTTTATAAGTAAATCTTCTATTTTCAAGTGTAAGCGCTAAGGAATTTGAGTTATATACCTCTAAGTCTGCTTCTAAGTCTTTTGTGCTATTTATTTGAATATTTCTATTTGATGCCAAAGTAACGAAAGAAGCTTGAAAATTATAATCATTAAATGTTTTATGGTATTCAATCTCTATACCATTAAAGGTTCTGATTGGCATCAGTCTGTAAACTTCACTTGGTGGTTTTACCCAAAGCTGTAGATAGTCTATCTCATAGGATGCTGAATACAAAAGTACCTTTGTTTGTATTCTCCCAAGGCGAATTGAAAAATTATTATTAATAGCGTATTTAAAATTCAACCATGTAACATCAAGTTCTAAATCATCATGGTTACTTGTCACTAAAGCTTGACCTGTCCAAGTAATATTATCATTATAATAACTTAGTTGAGCACCTATTTTTGAATATGGCGAAAACTTCCAATGATGGTTTACATTATCTGAATTATAATCATTGATATTAAAACCACTACTGTCAAGTTTTGTAGCACTTAAATTACCAAAATAATTTAGTTTAACATCGTATTCATCACTAGCAAATAGCTGCGAACAAGTAATAAAAATAAATAAGAACGCTTTAATGTACATAAATAACCTTTGCTTTTATTGGCTTCTTAGAATACACTATGGTAAATATATCTTTTTCTAGATATTCTAAAATTTTTTCTTGATTAACACTTTTTGGGGGAATATTTTGACCTAAAAAAATCTCTTTCATCCAATAAGCATGAAGTTGCGCCTCTGTTTTATCTATTATTTGAGAATAAAACTCTTTATATACCTCTTTATTATCCACAATATGCACATGTTTATTATTCAAAAAGGTTGTTTTTTTAA
>JAFLJZ010000186.1 GCA_022712775.1 Sulfurimonas sp. | reverse complement strand
TACAACATCGACATGATTTGTAGAATCAGTTTCTTCAAACAATTCAACTGCTATTTGTGTAGTAATTTGACGAAGCTGTTCAACTGCTGCTAAACGTTGTAAATCGGCTGCAACTATAAGAACTTTTTTCTGCTTATTTTTTAAATATACTGCTAACTTACCAGTTGTAGTCGTTTTACCAGAACCTTGAAGTCCTGTCATTAGAATCACAGTAGGAGGGTTAGGTGAGAAAGTGAAACCTTTGCTTCCACTGATTTCAAGTAACTCATATAAAGCTGTACGCATCGCTTCAAGAAACTGATCTTTACCAATTCCTTTTGCTTTTGTACCTTCTTGCACTTTTACTATAAGTTCTTTAACTACTTTATGATTTACATCTGCTTTTAAAAGATTTTTCTTAAGTTCATTAAGTGCTTTTGTTAGTGCTTTTTCATCATCATGAAAACGTATCTTTTTTATGGCATTTGTAAACGAATCTGTTAAAGTATCAAACATTTTATCTCTTTATAGTATTTTAATTTTTTGCAATTATATCTAGTTTTTTTCTTTACTGAAAATCTATGAACATCTTTGGCTCTTTAGCAACAAATTCAAAACCAAGAATTCTTACTTTATGGGCATGTAACATAACTCTTTTTGCACGTCTTCCACCGTATTGCTCATCTCCAATTATTGGATGGTCAATATAACGTAAGTGTGTACGAATCTGATGCGTACGTCCATGATGGATTATACATTTTATCTTCGTTTTATTTGCACTTACAATATCTGGAAAAAACTCACTTCTTGCAGGTTTTCCTTTTGCTGATACATTTGAATACGCTTTGTTATTTTTCTTTTGAGTAAGGATAGGCTTATCAACTTCAATAGGCTCAGAGATAATCCCTTCTACCCATGCAATGTATTCTTTATAAACATTGTCTTTAGCAAACTCTTTGATAGCTTTCTCACGAAATTCTTGATTTTTTACAAGCATCAAAACACCAGATGTTTCACGGTCAAGACGATGAAGTAAAACTGCAGGTTTAAACTGACGCTCAATCTCATCAGAGTTAACATACGCTGGTTTATCTACAACTATCATGTCATCATTTTCAAAAATAGGTTTTGCTTTTTCAATTTTTGTAACTCTAAACATAGTCTTCGCATCTATCTCGCCACGAGCTATCATCACTTTTTTATTTCCAACGTATACTAAACCTCTATCTATCATAGACTTAGCTTGGGAATTTGAAATTCCCTCTTGTATCGCTAAAATTTTATACGCTTTTTCAACTGCCATAAAATTCTCCTTATTATTTTTTAATTTTATTTATTACTGTTTGTAAATCAATAGTTTCTTCGACCATTGAAGGTGGTAACTTTTTTGATTTTATCAAAGCTTCACATATTTCATCTCGCTCAACATATTGAACATGATGCACATATTTATATAATTCTTTTTGATCAGGAAAATGTTTTCCTGTAATTATTTTACATCCAAAAAATGCTGGTTCTAATGGATTATGCCCACCAACTTTTTCTTTAAATGCACCACCAACTATAGCTATATCACTTATTGCGTATATATTGTTTAACTCACCCATAGCATCGATTAACACTAAGTCTGTATCGAACTTTTGACTTAAAGAGAAACGTGAAATACTCAAGTTGTTTTTTGAAGCATAGGTATTCATAAGTGTAAACACATCATCAAATCTCTCAGGATGTCTTGGAACAATAATCAACTTAGAATCATGTGTTTGTTTATACTTTATAAATTCTTCTAAGATAGACTGTTCTTCACTCTCATGTGTACTTCCAGCTACTATAGTTTGTACATTTGATTTTTTATATTCTTTAGTTTTATTTATTTCACCTGCGAGTTTAATATTTCCAATAACTTCTATATTTTTTGCACCAAGTGCTAAAAAACGATTTTTATCTGCCTCACTTTGTGCATAAATAATTTCTACTTTATTTAACATTCTTTTATAAAACCACGCAAACTGAAGATATTTTTTCGCAGATTTTTCTGAGATTCTAGCATTGAGTAAAATAACTCTCGTACCTTTTGCCTGCATTACACTAAAAAGCATATACCAAAACTCATCTTCTAAAACAACAAGAACTCTTTGTTTTTTTGCCCAAAAAGGGACAAACATTTCATAAGGTAAATACCTTGTATCTACTCCATATTTTCTGACCTGTGCTTGACCAGTATGCGTTACTGTAGTTATTTTGACATCTTCACCAACAAGAGCTTCTAAAATCGGCTTAATAGCCTTTGCTTCTCCAAAAGAACATACATGAAACCAAATTCCATTTGGATTAGTGAATCGTGCATTTTTAAAAAGAAAAAAACGGGCTGGAATAGATTCTTGGTATTTTTGTTTAAAAGAGAGATACACCAAAAGTGGCAATGCTATAAAGTAAAGCAAAACACTTAAAGCGTAATAAAAAATGCTAAAAGGCATTTGTTCTTATTCTTGTGATGCTTCCACATGAAGAATACGACCACAATGTGGACATGTTGTAATATCTTCTGCTTTAATTACATCTGCGTAGATTTTATCGCTTATTATCATGTGACAACCCATACATGCTTGTTCTTCAACTACTACAACAGTAGTGTTTTTAGCCCAACGACGGATTTTTTGGTAAAAAGTTAAACCTTTTTGATTTACCTTACTTAAAAGTTTTTCTTTTTTAACGAATACTGCTTGTCTCTGCGTATTGATTACTGATAATTTTTTATCAACCTCAGCTTTCACTGATTCTAGATTTGCTTGTAGTTCATCAAAAGAAATTTTAGCAGCATCTACCTGCTCTTTTTTCGCTTCAATAATCTTTTCTAATCTTGCTATTTCTTCATTTGCAAAAGTTACTTGTTCTTTAGCAATCTCTTCTTCAAGTTGAAGTGATTTCATTTCACGTTCTGTTTTAATGTCACCACTTTTTTTAGAGTTTTCTTCAAGTTTTTGAGAAAGCTCTGCCAAATGCAATTCATTCTTTGCTTTTTTAAGTTCTTCTGCTTTGATTTCGTTTGTTAAATTTTCAATATCTGATTCAATACTCTTAGTTTTTGCTAGAGCTGCTTCATAATTGTAATTTGCTTCTTCGATTTGAGGTTCAAATGCATCAATCTCTTTATCTACTTTAGAAAGGTCGATTAACTGCTTAAGATGCTGGTTCATTGGACTCCTTTGAGGTTTTCATATCCATAATATTTACAATTGTTACCACTAAATATATGTAAATGGGTTCTTTGATGATGAAATTATAGCTTCTAAACCTAAATTTTTCAAATATTTAAACAAAATTTGTGCAAAAAAGTGCTCACTTTCAAAATGTCCTATGTCAATAAGTGACAAATTGATACTTTTTGCCTCCATCGCATCATGATATTTCACATCCCCTGTTAAAAAACAATCTGCTTGAACTGACTTGATTAAAGAACAACCCGAACCAGTAGTAAGTGCAACAGTATTTACATAATCACAGGTTCTAACACACTTAGCATGAGGAAGGTTAAAGGCTTTTTTAACTTTTGAAGCAAATATATCAAAGTCTTCATTTACCTGTAAATAAGTAATAAAAGTATCTTTCTCAATGATTTTATATCCAAGAACTTCCTCTGCAACAAAATCATTGAGGTGCGTTTTATCAAAATTTGTATGCATTGCAATGTTGGAAATATTTTTTCGTATCATTTTTTGGATTAGGTTTGCAGGGTATTTACTAAATTCCATCTGTTTTAAGCCACCAAATATTATAGGGTGATGTGTAATTAACAATGTAT
>JAFLJZ010000185.1 GCA_022712775.1 Sulfurimonas sp. | reverse complement strand
AAACTGTTACATTAACACTAACGGGTACAAACGATACACCAATAATAAAAGAAGTAACAGAAACAGACTTTGCAATAGAAGGTGATGGAGTAGAAATATTTAATTCTCAGTTACAAGTAGAAGATCTAGATAAAACTGATACACATACATTTGAGCAAATTGGAACTGCTACAGTAAGTACTTCAAGTATAGCTGAAGTCACAAACTTTGGTGTAGTAGTAGATTCTAATGGAGCATACCATGTAAAAGGTAACTTTGATGCACTAGGTGATGGAGAAAAAGCAACAATAATTTTTCAATACTCTGCGAAAGATTCCGGAGATGCACTTAGTCCACAAACAATTACTCTTATTGTAACAGGAACAAATGATGAACTGAAAATACGAGATGTATCAGATGGGGATTCTGCTATAGAAGGGGATGGAATCGAAACATTCACTTCTCAACTGGAGTTAAGTGATTTAGACACAACAGATACAACAAGTGTAAGTGCTCCAGTTGGTATAGTTACCTATGAACAAGTAGGAGTTGCCTCAGTTAGTACTTCAAGTACAGCAGTAGTCACAGACTTTGGTGTAGTAGTAGATTCAACAGGTGCATACTATGTCAAAGGTAACTTCGATTCGTTAGCAGATGGAGAACAAGCAACTATAACTTTTCAAGTTTCTGCAGAAGATGATGCTAAATCATATGATACACAAACCATTACATTTATTGTTAGCGGTACAAATGATGCACCAGTAGCCACAGGAATACAAGAGTATGAATATACAGAGACACTTGTAAATACAGAAACTAATAGTTATCAAGTTGGTTCTACAATGACAGTATTAAATGATGGTGGTTATATCGTTTCTTGGGCATCTTATACTCAAGATGGAGATAACTATGGAGTTTATATACAACGATATAATGAGGATGGAACTACATATGGAACTGAAACAGCTGTTAATACGGAAACGAATCATAGTCAAAATTTACCCTCTATAGCAGCCTTAGCTGATGGTGGATATATTGTGACTTGGACATCTCTTTTTCAAGACGGAGATAGAGATGGTGTCTACTCGCAAAGATATAATGAAGATGGAACTACATATGGAGATGAAACACAAGTAAATACAACAACGGATTCTAGCCAATTTTCTTCCTCAGTCATAGCCCTTGATGATGGTGGATATATCATTTCATGGTCATCAAAGAATCAGGACGGAGATAGTTATGGAATTTACACGCAAAGATATAATGAGGATGGAACACTTAATGGAGTTGAAACACTTGTAAATACAACAACAGATGAATCTCAAAATTATTCTTCAATCACAACTTTAGCTGACGGTGGATACATTGTGACTTGGTCATCTCGTTTTCAAGATGGAGATATGGAGGGCGTGTACATTCAAAGATATAATGAGAATGGAACACCTTATGGAATTGAAACGCAAGTAAATACAACGACAGATTCTAACCAATTTTATTCTTCAATCACAGCTTTAACTGATGGTGGGTATATTCTTTCATGGACATCTGAAAATCAAGATGGAGATATGTCAGGAATTTATACACAACGCTACAATGAAGATGGAAGTACATATGGGAATGAAACACAGGTAAATACAACAACTAATTCTCAACAATACTTTTCTTCAATCACAGGCTTAGCTGATGGTGGATATATTGTTTCATGGACATCCCAAAATCAAGATGGAGATAGTTATGGAATTTATACGCAAAGATATAATGAAGATGGAAGTACATATGGAGATGAAACACTTGTAAACACAACAACAAATGAAGCTCAAGCGCACTCTTCAATCATAGCATTAGATGATGGCGGATATATTGTTTCATGGACATCTGATAATCAAGATGGAAATTATGCTGGAATTTATACGCAAAGATATAATGAAAGCGGAGCAAAAATACATAACAACTTTAGTGAAGGAAATGGTTTAGTTACAGTAGCCTCAGGGAAACTTACCTCAACAGATATAGATTCTGATGATAGCTTAATCACATTTGATTTAATAGATTTAAGTGCTTATATGACAAGCGATTCTAGTGCAGTAATTACAGATTTTGATGTAAATATAGATTCAGCTGGAAGCTATAAAGTATATGGAAATTTTGATGCGTTAAAAGAAGGTGAAGTAGTAACTGTAAGCTTTAAATACACTGCTACAGATGATTTAAATGCAATAAGTGCCCCAATAACGGTGAGTTTAACAATCACAGGTACAAACGATGCCCCAATAGCAACTTCAACAGACTTGGGCTCTTTTGGTGAGTTAGATGGACTAGATATAGTAGCTGATGGTACATTAACTGCAACAGATGCTGATTCTGATGATGACTTAATTACTTTTAGTTATATAGATGGAAGTGCTTCGTATACAACAGATGCTGGAGCAGTCGTAACAGGACTTAATGTGAATGTAAATGATGATGGTTACTACACGGTATATGGAAACTTTGATAATTTAACAGAATCTGAAATTACAACTGTAAGCTTTAAGTACACAGCTACAGATGATTCAGGTGCTATAAGTGCAGAAAAAACAGCCAGTTTAACTGTAGTAGGTACAAATTATGCACCAGAAGTACTAGATGTAAATGTTAATATCGCAAACGCTAGAGATTATGATTATACAGAAGAGCTAGTAAGTGGCCGTACTAATAATATATATTCAACGATGACAGCTTTAGAAGATGGTGGTTATGTAGTGACTTGGACAAATTCTAACCAGAACATTCGATTACAACAATATGCTCAAGATGGGAGTAAGGTGGGAGTAGAAATACAAGTAAACACTCTTGATTATGGCTATCAGACTAATTCTTCAGTAACTTCATTAGCAGATGGTGGTTATATAGTAACTTGGAAAACTCAAGAGAATCAGTTTGGAAGATACGAAGGGTCTGTAGATGACTTTGATGGCGGAGTGAATTTTGCCCTTCAAAGATTTGATGCACAAGGAAATAAGGTTGGAGGAGAGGTGCAGGTTAATACTCTTGAATCTGCCTATACGGTAGATAATATACCAAAATCAGTAGACATGGATATTCTTGATATAAGGATGCGGAATTATATAGAAATAGACGTAGCAGAATTACATGATGGTGGATATGTTGTAACATGGAACCATTACTTAAGAGGTGGCTACAAATCTGAAGTTCATGCTCAAAGATTTGATGTAGATGGAGATGCCGTAGGTTCTGAAGTACGAGTAAGTAGCACAAATTTCTATAATCTTGCCCCATCAGTAGCAGCTTTTAAAGACGGTGGTTATGTGATTGGCTGGTCGCATCAAGATCCAAATTCAAGTAGCACTATCTCTTATCTACAGATGTTTAATGAAGATGGAAATAAAGTTGGTGGTGCGACACGGATAGGAAGCGGTGGTGTAGGTCAGTTGTCTATAGCAAGCTTAGAAAATGGCAACTATGCTGTTAGCTGGACGAGTGATAGAGATGCGTTATATGATTTTACTCAAAATGATGTGTTTACACAAATGTTTGACCAAGATGGAAATGCTTTAAATGATAGACAAAGAGTGAATATCGAGATGGAAGGTGACCAATATCACTCCTCATTAGCAGCCTTAGGTGATGGTGGTTATGTGATTTCTTTT
>JAFLJZ010000184.1 GCA_022712775.1 Sulfurimonas sp. | reverse complement strand
AAAATACTAAATATTCTCTTATATACGACCTAAAGAAATTTTATTCCCTTTAAATTCCAATATTTCAACTGTGATTTTATCACCTTCACTAACTACATCTGAAACTTTTTCCACTCTCTCAGTAGATATTTTAGAGATATGACATAAACCATCTGTTCCATCTGGGAGTTCTATAAATGCACCAAAATCAACTATTTTTTTAACAGTCCCCTCGTACTTTTCTCCAACTTCATATTTTATTTTAGCAATTTTCGGAGTATTTACAATTATCTCAATCGCTTCTTTTGCTCCATGTACACCATCTTTATTTTTTCCCGTTATTTTCACTTTTCCATCTTTTTTATCGATATCAATAGAAACTTCAAATTTTTCAATCATCCCACGGATATTACTTCCGCCTTGACCTATAATTTCACCTATAAAACTAGCATCAATACTAAAGCTCTCAACACATGGCAATACACCATCATTAAATTCTATTTTTGATTCAGCCTCAAGCATAATATCAATTATATGACTTCTTCCCTCTTTAGCTTGGTACAATGCTTCTTTTAAAATATTTAAAGAAACTCCACCAAGTTTAATATCCATCTGCATCGCTGTGATTCCATCTTTAGAACCTGTCACTTTAAAGTCCATATCACCATCATGGTCTTCAAGTCCCATAATATCTGAAAGAATAGCATACTCATCTCCATCACTTACCATTCCCATCGCGATTCCAGCGATGGTATCTATTGTAGCAATATCCGCAGCTTTAAGCGCCATATATCCACCACATACTGTAGCCATTGAAGAAGAACCATTCGATTCTAGAATCTCAGAAACTAAACGAACTGTTTGCCCATCTAAATCTAGTGTTGGAGCTAATGCTCGTTTTGCTAGGTTACCATGACCAAGTTCACGTCTTTTAGTCCCTAGAATCGGGGATGCTTCACCAACTGAAAAACCTGGGAAATTATAATGAACCATAAAGTTCTCATTTTGCGTACCAGAATCTGTTAAACCTTCATACATTTGTGCATCTTTAGGCCCACCCATAGTTAAAACAACAAGAGCCTGTGTTTGTCCACGAGTAAAAAGACAAGAAGAATGTGCATTAGGAAGAATATTTGTGTCTATAGAGATAGGTCTTACCTCATTTAATGCTCTACCATCAGCACGAACTTTCTCTGTTAAAATTTGTGCTCTAACTTGTTCTTTTTTTGCGAATTCGATTACATCTTTTAACTCTAATTCATTCCAAGCTTCATGAATACCCATGATTTTCTTTCTAAGAGTTCTTAATGCAGTTGAACGTTCTGATTTTGCCATCTGATTCATTGCATCAAATATTTCAGACATATGATTTTCTTTTACATAAACCAACATCTCTTCATTAATTTCGCTATGTTTTAAATCAAGTTCAAGTGTCTCTTTTTTAGAATACAGAAAAGCATTTTCATACTTTGCATTTGTATAAAAAAGAAGTTCTTGAGTACGCTCAAATACTTCAACTAAATCATCTTCAGGCATTGCATTTGAACTTCCATTACTTCCAAAAGAACGCATCTCTATCATTAGTAAATCATCTTTTGTACCTGAAAGATATAAATCAAGTGTTGAATTCTTAAGTTGTGAGAGTGTTGGATTAAGTATAAGTTCTCCATCAACTTTTGCCGTACGAACAGCAGATACTGAAGTATTTACATCTATATCAGAAGTAAATAATGCGGCCGATGCAGCATTAAGTGCTAAAACTTGTAAATCCGCCTCTTCATCAGCAGAAAACACCATAATAGTAATTTGCGTTGGATGTCCAAAACCATCTGGGAAAAGTGGACGAAGAGAGCGGTCTACTATTCTAGAAGTAAGTGTTTCAAAATCACTCGGTTTTGTTTCACGTTTAAAGAATCCACCTGGTATCTTACCTGCTGCATATGTCTTTTCAATGTACTGGACAGTAAGAGGGAGAAAGTTGTCTTTTACTATTTCAGTTTCATCTATGACTACCGTAGCAAGGATTACTGTTTTACCAGACTTTAACCAGGCACTCCCATTCGCTTGCTTTGCTACATCTCCAAAAGAGTATGATTCTTCTCTATTTTCTAGTTCTAAATTTACATCGTATTTCATTATTTTTCCTCTAATAATTTTTCAATTGTTTCATCATTAATATCTTCTAATTCCTTATAGTATAAAGATGTTTCTACATAATCATCTATATCATACAAAAAGAATATGTCATCCGCAAAAGGTTCTAAAAGTTCTAAAACATCTGTAGGTAAAACGGGTACTGCAATATATACAGCCTTCGGTTTTTGAGCTAAAATAGTCTTTAATGCCACCATAAATTTAGTTCCTGTCTCACTTCCATCATCTATAAGTAAAACTATTTCATTTTTCATAGATGCGAAATGCCGACCCTTTCTATACCGATAAATAGAAGTTAAAATCTTTTCTTCATGTTTTCTATGTGCTTCACCATAAATATAATCATATTGAATCTCAAAACTTGAAACTAAATTTTCATTTATAACTATCTCTTCACCTTCGCTTACTCGAGCAATTTCACATTCATCATTATTTGGTGCCATAATAGGTTCTGAAAAAAGAAAATCTACAGTATTTGAGAATTTTCCTCGTATATAAGAACTTAAAGAAAGTCCACCCTTAGAAACTGCAATGAGTTTCCATGATTCATCTTTAAGCTTTTGCATTGGAATCACATCTTCAAGTTTCTTTGCAGCATCCTTGCGATTATCTAAAATATTTTTATATGTAGTCATAGTTTTAGTTTGCTCCCAGAATCTTTGCGGTTATCTAGTATATTTTTATATGTATTCATTGCTTTAGTTTTCTTCTTCAGGCAATTTAAATGCAAAGAATGGATTGTCACCAGATGCCATAAACGGTTTTAAACTAATTGTGAAATATATATACCTCTCGGGAATACTAGAAATACTTGTCACACCACCGACTTGCTGTAAAACAGGTCGATTATTTTCAATATACTTCACTCCAAAATCCCAACATCTTTTTGAATATAAAAAACCTATCTCTTTTCTCTTTGCCACTTCTAGCTCTAAATCGTAGTCATACCCAGCATGATATGAATAATGAGAATTATACTTATACCTAAAATTTGTACTCATATAACTTGTGTGTGCCTCTTGATACGAAACAGTAGGACTAAGATCTAAAAAAGTATCTCTATATAAATGCGATAATGCTATATTAAAACTATCATCCTGATATGCTAAAGTATTATATATTTTTGAAAATTGTTCTTGTTTATGATTGTAAAACATATTGTTATAATAGTTAATAGAATCTGTTATTCTATAATCTAATTCATTTTCTAAATCACCTAAGGTTTGACCTTCAGTATATACAACAGATTGTGCTAGTCTATGGTAAATAATTTGTTTGCCCAAAGAATCATATAAGTACTGTGAAAAGAAAAACTGTGATTCATCTTGTGTGTCAGTAATATTATAATATGAACAACGTGCTGTTGACGCATTAGTAGGAATCTTACAGAATTCATCATTATATGAATAAAATCCATCCGTTGTTTCTCCACCCTCAAAGGCATAACTCGTACCAAAACTAATTACATGTGTAAAATCATCATAGGCTTTTGTTAACTGTGTTGAGAGATCAATTTTATTATCATTTTTTGCTATATAACCGTTTTCATATTCAGTAGTTGAAGGAATAACTTCACTCCCCTTAAAGGCTGAATGTTGCATATACAAATTTGTAGTAAATGTCACATCAAGATACTCATCAAAAAGAGATGTATGCACTGAAATAGGTATATTAAAATCTGATTGGGTGACTTTCACCCCTTTTTCAACATGAACATTTTTTGCTTGTACATTAATATTATATAAAACATGATCATTAAATAATGTTTCAAGATAATGATGGTAATGAAGAATCGGTAATTGCTGCTCGGTCTCTGCATTGCTCTCTTTTGTTAAATCTTGATAGTATTTAAAATATGCTCCAAAGTAATTATCGTCAGTATTATAAAACATATTTACACGAGAAAGCACCTGCGTAGCTGTTGCTATATTTAAGGTATTATTTCCAGCAAGATTGATATAATCGACATCATTCATATACCCTATATCTGCATAAATACCAGACTGTCCTTCAAAGTTTGCCCCAGTCCATAGATTTAAAAAATCACTATTTTCATACTTAAAGTTGAATCCTTTATGGTTCTGATTCGCTAGTTCTTTATCTACAAAGTACTTATCATTTTCCTTAAAGTAACCTACTTTCAATTCGCCTTTAGAAACCTTAGAATCTGTAAATCTAAAAGCACTATAAAGACCTTTCCCTCTGTTTGTTCGGATTTGAGGTGTCAACTCTAAATCCCACCAATCTTGTTCAGCAATATAAATAGGCTGTTGGTATAAAAAACCCTCGTCTGATGAGTATCCTATGGTAGGTTTAAGTAAACCGGTTCTTCTTGTTTTATCCAGTGAATATGCAAACCAAGGTGTATAAAAAACTGGAATATCATAAATATAAAGTCGTGTATTGTATAAATTTAACCACTTAGAATCAGTATTATAATCAGATGATGTAAATTCCATTTTCCAAAGAGGGTCAGTTGGACTACAAGCACTAACGACACCTGAAGAAAGGTCTAATTCTTTGTCTACAAGTACACCTTTCTTAGCACTTATCCATACTTGAGATTTTTCCTCTAGCATATAAAAAGGCTGAAAACTTCTTCTTTTATCTTTAATATTTAACTTTGCATAATTACCTAAGGTCTTATATTCTCCTGCTTGATTTGCCCGAACATTATCAAAAAGTTCTAAGTCACCAGTTGTTTTATTGTAAACAGCTCTCGAAGATGTTAAATAGTAGTCTTTGTATACAACTGCCACATCACCTGAGGCTGTAACAATATTATTTTCTGTCTCCATATGTGTTGCAAATATTTCAACTTTATCATTTATATCTGCTGCACTAATCAAAGTAGTGATACTAATGAATAGTATTAATAGTAACTTATACATTTACAACCAAGGTTTTTGCTGTTTTATCGTGCCATGTCTGACGCGATGGATCCAACATTCCCCATAAAAAACCAAGATAAAAAAACATTTCACTTAGTACTCTAAAAATCGCACGATTTAAAGCAACTAAAATATTTGGAGTTTGGAGTGTTGCTATTTCTATTACTCGAATTTTCATCACTATTTTACCTATTGTTGCTCCATATTGCATTATAAAAAAAGATTGATAAATAATTTTCAATGCCATATATTCCAAAACAACAGAGTTTGTTAAGATAATAATCTCTTCTGTAGTTGTGGCTTGTGCAAAAGATTCCCATAAAGCAATCATTAGCAAAAGTGACAATAAAATTTCATCAATAAAAAATGCTACTGCTCTTTTTTTTGTTTGTGCTAAACTTATATCTTCACGATGGAGTAAGTTTTGTAATTCTTCGTTCAATCTATTTTTTCCTATAGTGCTTGATATGCTATATCAGTTCTAATTTTTTTACCTGCGAAGTGAACCTGTCCACATCGAAGATACGCTCTGTCCCTGGCTTGTTTAATTGTTGAGCCAAGACCAACACAAACAAGAACACGTCCACCATCTGCATATAAAGTATCATTATCCATACTAACACCGGCATATGAAATATGGGTGAACTTATCTATCTCTTCATGGTTAGAATCATCAATTACTATCTCAGCAGGAGTTGAACTTTCAAAAGGGTAATTTCCACTTGCCATTACAACACCTACTGCAAACTGCTTTGAGAATTCAACTTTAATCTCACTCAATCTATTTGTAGAGGCTTTTAAAAACATATCACTCACAGATGAAGTCATAAGTGGCATAAGAATCTCACATTCTGGATCACCAAAACGAACATTAAATTCTAAAGTAATTGGTTCACCATTGACAACCATGATTCCAATAAAAAGAACACCTTCAAAAGGAGTGCCCTCTTTCTTCATTCCATCAAGTGTCGGCATGATAACTCTATCTCTTACTTTTTTATACAGTTCCTCGTCCACTAAAGGTGTTGGAGCGTATGCACCCATACCACCTGTATTTGGTCCCTCATCACCGTTGAGAAGTTTTTTATGGTCTTGTGCTGCTGGAAGTAAGATGTAGTCATCACCATCACACACTGCAAACATAGAAAGCTCATAACCATCTAAAAATTCTTCAACGATTACTTTAAGTCCTGCATCACCAAAACTTTTACCACTTAACATCTCTGAAATTGCCACTTTTGCTTCATCGTGGTTCTGTGCAATTATTACACCTTTCCCACCACAAAGTCCATCTGCTTTTACAACGATAGGCGCTGTGAGTGAATCTGTAAATTTAAAAGCATCTTCAATTGATGCCGTTTCAATATAGCACGCAGTTGGGATATTA
>JAFLJZ010000263.1 GCA_022712775.1 Sulfurimonas sp. | reverse complement strand
GAGTGAGTTTTCTATCATTTTTGCACGTTTCTCATTCTTCTCAAACATAATAGACTGAACTTTATAACGTTTGTATCCGTCAATACTAACAGAGCCACTTCCCGCACCTACATCCCAAAGTAACATATTTGGCTGTAAGTCAAGATTTTGTAAGGATACATGGCGTTTGTAGCGTTTTGTTATCATCCCATTTTCATGTTCTATAGAATCTTCGCTTGAGATGTTTGGAAGTGTTTTATAGTTTCTTTTTATGAGAATCGAGTATGGCATTTTGGGAGGGTTGTTTAGCATCTCATCTAAACTGCTCATTGAAAATTTTTCTTCCTCGTAGCCAAACTGTTCACCGAGCGTTACAGTGTAATCTTGCGTCTTTAAGTACTTCATCGCTTCTTTTAAAATCCGAGGGGTATCATCATCACAAATCACAAAGGTATAGTCTTTTACTAAAAAGCTTTCTAAATCTATATGAGTTTTTCCATGAAGTGTTACGATTCCTGTTTTTACAAGAGGCACACCTTCATGCGCTAACATATAGTTCAAAGATGAAGTGTTATCTATGATTTTAAAAGCAATATTTTCACGCTTGAGTACATTTAAAATAAGTATAGCACCTGAGAAAAAAGTAGGAGAACCACTAACAATGTAGAGAATCTTTTTATCTAAGTTCTCTAAAATTGCCTCTTTTACAACTTTAAAACTTCCGCTTGTTACATTTCCTAAATCAGTTTGAAAATTTTGGTCACAAAAAATCATCTCGTATTTCGTAAAATCTACATTCACATTATCAAAATTATATGCACCCATTCCTGAGCCTGCTATTGTTACCATTTCAAATTCCTTTTAATTACCTCTTTGCCTTGAAGTGTAATAATTTCTATTTCTTTAGTCGTAACTCCAAGGGCGCTAAACCACTCTTTAAAACTATTGGCAGACTTAAGTCCTAAAAAACTAACAAACAGTTTTACATCTTCTGGCCTTAGTTTAGATAAAACGAGTTTTAATGTTGCGTACTCTTGGGAGCCTAAATCAAAACCAACTTCTTCTTTGACCCAAGACTTAACCTCATCAAAATTTATACCACCAAAACGGTTATGTGTATTTTTACACCCTTGTGCAATTTTACACATTTTCCCACTTCCACAAATGAAAGTCATTTTAAGAAAGTTCATTCCAACTAACTTTTGTGAAGCCTCATACACAAAGTTTCCAATCTCAACAACTTGAAGTTCATCATAGTACGAAGAAGCATAATCATGCGAAGTGTTTCCAAGTGTAAGAACAATGTTCTTCACCCCGTTCGCATTTGCAAAAATTATCTCAGTTTCAATAGAATCAATATATGCATCAGCAGAAATAGGTTTTACGATTCCTCGCGTTCCTAAAATAGAAATTCCACCTATTACACCAACCTTTGCATTCGCAGTTTGTTTTGCTATCTCTTCACCATTCTCAACACTTATGACGATATGCAAGTCTCTTTGTTCTTCATCTTTAAGACCATCAGCCATCACTTGCATCATTTGGAGAGGTACTGGATTTATCGCAGGAAAATTAGGACTGATTTTTAAACCCTCCTTAGTAACAATACCCACGCCCTCACCTGCATAAATAAAAATAGAAGTGTTCTGTACTTTAAAAAAAGATGGTCTTTGATTTTTCAAGCCTTGAGGTTTATCTACAAATAACTCTGCATCAATACAGCACCCCTTTGTTACATCAAGGTCATCGTTGTCAACTTTTATCGTACTAAAGTGATTTTTACCAAGAGCTTTTACATCTATGTTTACTATATCTCCCTTTGGAAGTTCTACCCCGATATGCTTTAAAATTTTCTCATCAAAGTAATTTTTTAGTAGTGCTCCAAAAACTGCTGTCGCGTGGGTACCTGTTGTATATCCACTACGAAGTTCTTTTTGCATAACCCTATTCGTATACTTTCATAGCGATAAAATTTTCATCATTTAGAATCTCTGTCAGTGTTTTATCTTCACTCAAAAGTGTAAAAATTTCTCTCCATTGCTCATCTTTAAACTGATGCGTATGCTTTAACCAAAGTGCATTATTTTTAGCATTTCCATTTGCCTGTGTATTTTCAGTAATCTGACATACTTGACGGTAACGACATGCCCCGTAACATCCAGTACGACTTATCTTAATTCTATTTTTACCCTTGTTAAGACCCATATCTTTTAGAATCTCTCTCAAGTGTGTAGCTCGGTTATCTTTACCGGCTTTTCCACAGCGTTCATCATCGCATAAAAGAAGTAAAGATTTATAGTGCATTATCGCACGGTTTGGATCGTAGTCTTTTGGCTTACATGTGTAACCCTCAGCAACCTCGCTTCCCATCTCATTTAAACGAACTTCCCCCTCTTTTACCGGGTTACTTCCGTACTTAGATGAAGCGTGTGAGTTTGTTAGGCTACTTGCCATTATACTTTCCAAACTCAGTGTCATAATCTTTTATAAGTCTGTATGCGGCATGAAGTGAGGCGACTATCATTGTAGATGCTCCGTATCTTCCTTCTAAAATCATACCCTCAGCATTAAACTCTTTTAAGAACTTTTTACCATATTCTTTAGATTCAACAACATTTACAAATCCAACTGGAAAGAGAAGAAGAATCACATTATCGAGGTTTATTTTTTTCTCTATTAAAGCATTAATAGCTGCATAAATAAAAGTCGGTGCATTTCCACAAGCAAGCACTAAAGGCTCATCTTTAAACTTTTCTATCGCTAACTGTACTGCCGCATATGAACGGGTAGTTTTGTTTTGTTTTGCCATCACAAAAACTTCTGGCTCATTCACATAACAGATAACTTCATTTTCATACTTGTCTAAATAAAACTTACTTAAACCTGCTCGAATCATGTTTGTATCAACGATAAGTTTCGCTTTTCTCTCTAAGAGTTCTTTGAGTTTTGTTATAGAATTTTTAGAGAAATACATGTTATCAATAACTTGCTCAAAACAAGTTGTAGTATGGATTAGTCGTTCTACTATGGCTTGTTCTTCTTGTGAAAATTTATGAAAGCCTTCGTAGTCTACAGCTTCTGCGTGAATCATTTCAAATGACTTTAATGAAATTTCATCTCCAATATTTATAGGTGGTTCAAGTAGTTCAAAGCTCATTAAGTCATCTCTTTTTTATACTGATTATATCAAATAATTATTAAGTTATAATTGCGTATGAAATTTAATATGAATGACACAAAAACATTACTAAGCATTATGAAAAATAGACGTGATGTCCGAGGTAATAGATTCTTAAATACAGCGATAGAAGAAGAAAACCTGAATCTTATTTTGAAAGCTGGACTTACTGCTCCATCTGTTGGATACTCACAACCTTGGAAATTTGTCATCATCAAAAATGAAACTATCAAAGAAGAAATTTTTAACAATTTCCTTGAGCAAAATAAAAAAGCAAAAAAAATATTTGAAGAAGTGGACTTATACAGTACATTAAAACTCGAAGGTATTAAAGAAGCTCCAATTAATATCGCTGTACTCTACGAAGAGCCTGAAAAAGAGATTCTAGGAATGACAAGCATGATAAAAATGGGTGAGTACAGCGTAGTCTGTGCCATCCAAAATATGTGGCTAATGGCAAGAGCCTTAAATATAGGTCTTGGTTGGGTAAGTATTTTGAACGAGAAAAAACTTCTCCGTTGTATAAAAGCTCCAAAAAATACAAAACTCATTGCTTATCTTTGTTTAGGTTATGTAAATGAATTTTTAGAAGAGCCTGAGTTAAAAAGTTTAGGTTGGGAAGATGAAAAGTCATTAGAAGCATCTGTTGTTTTGGACACTTATTAAATGATACTTCTGTTATCATGATTTTATATTTTTAAAAAAGGTAATACTATGTCAAATGAAAATCAATTAAATACTACTTGGCTACTCCTATTTTTTGCGTGGATAGTTGCTAGTATTTCATTGCTCGGGAGTTTATTTTTTAGTGATGTTATGGAGTTTATTCCATGTACATTATGCTGGTATCAGAGAATTGTTATGTATCCTTTAGTTATCATCTTTTTAGTTGGTATGCTCACGAATGATAAAAATATATTTAACTATTCATTTGCTTTTGTAGGCTTAGGCTGGTTCCTTTCTTTATACCACAATTTACTCCAATACGGTATCATACCAGAGAGTTCAAGTCCGTGTGTTGATGGCGTACCTTGTTCTGCTAAGTATTTCGAAGTGCTTGGTTTTATTACCATTCCAATGCTTTCATTTATGGCATTTAGTGTCATAGCAGTTTTAGTATATATGATTAAAAAAAGAGGTTAGAACGAAAAAACAAACATTACTTATAGTTACCGCCGTAGTATTATTGGGATTAGATCGGAA
>JAFLJZ010000183.1 GCA_022712775.1 Sulfurimonas sp. | reverse complement strand
ATCCCCGTACCAAACTTATCCGCTGCAAATGTTGCACTTAAAACTGCTCTCTCTATTCCAGCTCGCTCTTTTGATTTTAAAAAATTTGTATATGCGTTAAGTGACTTTACTAACTCTGGATTAGTTGCGAGCTTCGCTGTTAGCCCCACAATATTTAATATTTTTGCATTCATACCTGTGTAGTACTTTACTTCATCTTTTACACTTATAGCTAAAGAATCTACTTTAGCTCTAATACTTGTAACTTTACTCATATCAGTTCTAAAACTAGAGATTACTTTTTGTAGCTCATCTGAAAATAAATTTAAATCTAAAGTATTAATATATGCTTCTAATTCACGATTTCTTTTATCTGTTAAAGTTCTTTGTTTAGGAAGAATATCAGAGAACTTTGTTCCTTTAGATCCTAAAAAACCAGCACTTGCCCCTCTCTCTTTTTGAGTTTCATGTATCAATAAACTCAACTTTGTAGATAAAATATTCAACTCTCCAACTTCAATAAGAGATGTTCTTTCTTCTAATGCTTTTATACCAGTAAAAAGTATAATCATAAGTGAAAAAAATACTACAAGAACATTAACTAACGATAATTTTGATTTAATAGTCATAACTAAGCCTTTACTGCATTGAAGACTTTAATCAAGTTTAAATCTTCAAAAAGCTCCAAAAGTTGTTTATTTCCAACTTTTAATTGAATACTGATTTTATCTTTTAAGACCAACTTATTTAGATACCCTATAACCGAAGATGTCATGGATATAGAATCAACAAGATTTATAGTAATACTTGCATTTTGTTTTTTTAAATTATCAAAAGTTTTCTTTATCTCTTGAAAATCATTTACACTTTTAATATTGCCTGTTATTGTTACTATATTTGATACATTTGAAATTTTCATTATGAATCCTTAATATCTATATAAATTTTATATTCTACTCAAAAATAGTATATATAATAAATTATTAAAATTAACTAAGTTTATCTAAATTTTGAACCCATTCCTTCATTTTTTTCTCATAGCCAATACTTTTCAATTCTACAAACTTTAATGTCTTTGTAAGATGTCTTTGTTTTATGTAACCACCGTAGTTATGTGGATATAGATAGTCCTTGTTTTGTTGCTTTAAAGTCTCTGGAATATCTAACATCTCACCATTTTTCACCGCACTTAATGCTTCATTTATAGCTAGGTATGAAGAGTTAGATTTTGGTGATGCACATAAATAAACAACAGCTTGTGCTAAAATAATTCTAGCTTCTGGAAAACCGATTTTACTTACAGATGTCATTGCAGAAGTTGTAAGCGTTAATGCTTGAGGGTTTGCATTTCCTATATCTTCACTCGCAAGGATTACTAATCGTCTTGCTATAAAGTCAGCACTTTCTCCACCCTCTATAAGACGAGCTAAATAATAAATCCCAGCATCAGCATCTGAACCTCGAATTGACTTAATCATTGCAGAAGTCAAATCATAATGAACACCAGCCTCACTACTTCCTGCACTTATGGCATTTGGACGTAATGATTTTAATAGCTCTATGGTTATATGAGGACTTATGCTAGAACTAAACTCTAAAAGCTTTAACATCGCTCTAGCATCACCACCAGAGCTTCTAATAAGGTATTCTTTGGCATCTATATCACAGTCTATTTCAGAAGCTTCTATCGCCTTATTCAGTAAAGATTCTAATGCATCATCAGTTATATTTTTAAGTTCAAAAAGCATAGATCGAGAACGAATAGCAGATGTGAGTGAAAAGAAAGGATTCTCAGTTGAAGCACCAATGATTAAAACAGAGTTATTCTCCATAACTGGAAGTAAAACCTCTTGTTGATTTTTTGCTAAACGATGAATCTCATCTATAAATATCAAAGGTTTTTGTAAAGCATTTTTGTATTGATCAAATATTTTACGAAGTTGCTCTATCTTTAGTGAAGTTGCATTAAACTCATAAAAAGGCAAGTCCATAACATTCGCTATGATTCTAGCAATTGAGGTCTTTCCAGTTCCAGCAGGCCCATAAAAAAAACTATGCCCTAAAGCTTCTTTTTCACAAAGAATCCTAAGGGGAGATTCTACGGAGCTAAGATGCTCTTGTCCTACTAAATCATCAAAACTCTTAGGACGCAGTAGTTGTGTAAAATCCAAGTTTATTTTCTTCTTGAATCTTTTTGGGTTTTACCTATTTCTCTTTGTTGTTTTTCATCTGCTTTCATAAATGTAAATAAAGCGGAGTACTCACTTCTACTTAAAAATCGCACCTTTCCAGTTGGAAGATTATTTAACTCAACCTCAGCAAATGAGAGCCTTTTTAAGTCTGCTACTTCTGTACCAAAATGTGCGAAGAATCTTCTGATTTCACGATTCTTACCCTCAGAAATAGCTATCTTTAGAATCGAGTAGTTATGTTCACTCTTTTGAATTTTGTACCCTAAAAAAGGTGCAAAAGTCATCGAAGTAATGTTTGAGTGGGAATGCCCACCTGCTGTTGCATCAGCTAGCTCTAAACCATTCATCATAGCTGCTTCCATCTCTGGTGTAACTTGACCTTTGATTTTCACCTTATAAATTCTTTCTAATCCTGAGTTCATTAAAGCTGTTGCAATTTTTGAAGCATCTGTTAAAAGTAAAACACCCTCAGTTGCATAATCCAAACGCCCTACAGGGATAAAATGTTTATATTTCTTGTCAAGTGTGTCGTAAATTGTTTTACGTTCACGTGGGTCATTTTTTGTAACAAGCTCACCCTTTGGTTTGTTATATACTATAACCGTATACTTCTCTCTTGGAGCCACTTGTTTTCCACTAACGTAAACAACAACTTCTTTTTCATCAACCTGCGTTGCAGGGTTTTTTTCTATTTCGCCGTCTACACGTACAAATCCATCTTGGATTGCCTTATCTGCTTCTCTCCTTGAGTAGCTAGAATGGTGTGCGACATATTTATTTAATCTCATCATCATAATCTTATGATATTCCTTTTTCTATAAGCGTATGTATGTGTAATACGCCTCTAATTTGTTTTTCTTTGTCTGTAATTACTAAAAGTTGTATTTTTTTCTCTTCGATTAAAACAAGTGCTTCACTTGCTAATAAATCTTCATTTTCACATGTCATTGGATTGTGAGTAGCGTACTTTAAAACATTTTCTTCTAGTGAAAAATCATCTTTAAGTAAAGCTCTTCGTATATCTCCATCACTTACAAGTGCTACGAGCTTATTAGAATCATCGGTAACTAAAACAGTTCCTAAACGACCTTCGCTAATTTTTAAAATCGCGTCTTTTACCTTTGTAGTAGAATCTACTATTGGTAAGTTTTTTGTTTGCATAAGGTTTGACACCTTCACAAAAAGCTGTTTTCCTAAAGCACCCCCAGGATGAAATGAAGCAAAATCACTCTTTTTAAAATCTCTTGCTTTCATTAAACATACAGCGAGTGCATCACCAAGAGCAAGCGTTAAAGTTGTTGAACTCGTAGGAGCAATATCTAAAGGACATGCTTCTTTTTCAACAATCACATCAATAACTAAATCTGAATGCTGTCCAAGACTAGACCATCTGTTTCTTGTCATTCCAATAAGTGGCGTTCCGAAGCGTTTAATATGCGGTAAAATAGAACTAAGTTCTTCACTCTCTCCACTATAAGAAATAGCAATTACAACATCATTTGAACTTATCATCCCTAAATCACCATGGAGTGCTTCTGTCGGATGCAAGAAAAAACTAGGTGTTCCAGTAGAAGCAAATGTTGCCGCCATCTTTGCACCAATAAGCCCAGATTTTCCAACACCTGTAATAACCAGTTTCCCAGTACATGCAAGAATAATTTTTACTGCTTTGTCAAAAACATCATCAATATTTTTTGATGCTTCAAGTAATGTTTGTGCTTCAATATTCAAAGTTTCTTGTGCTATTGTCTTGTAATTCATAAAGATTTATGCTGTTTTGTAGCTAATAATTTGATACATACTGTATGTTAAAGATCCTATAGCTATGACAATAACCGTTGTTAATGCGATTGTACTCATGATTCTATCTCCCTTATCTCTTTTAAATGTTTTACGATAGATTTGACTACATATACTAAGCCTAAACTTAGTAATAAAACAAATACTAAACCAATCCAAAAATATATATCAATATCTGAAGATTTTTCTTTGTTAATCAAAACACCAATAACTACAACAAGTAAGCCTATAATTACGCTAAACCAAACTCTTAAACTTGTAAGTATTTCTCTGATTTCATCTATCTTTGCCATAGTACCATTATATCATTTTTTAAAACTATCTTCTAGCGTTTGTAATTCCTCATAATTTTGTTTAGACTTTTTCACTACATCTTCAAAGGCAAAACCTTTCAGCACTATTTCATATAAAGCAGATTTATTTTTTCGCCAGTTTCTTAGTGTCATCGGGGTTACTTCTAAAATTCTAGCCATATCTTGTTGCGTTAATTTCATACATTAATTTTATATTATTCATACTTTTAAGAAAATTCGCAATTTATTTGCTAAATGTCTTTATAAAAAGCAAATATTTATCTTTATTTCATTATAATCGATAATATTTTTCGAAAAAAGGATTAAAATGAAAAAAAGTTTATTAGTGGCGACACTATTATTAGTAGGTGCTTCATCAGCTGTTGCGATGGATAATGAGTGGTTTGTTGGTGTTGGTGCAGAGAGAACAAAGGCAACTGGAACGACAACAGTACCTGGTGCTTCTGCGAGTGGTAGTAGTAAAGATACTCACGCGAAATTTGGAGCAGGTGTTATCTTAGATAATAATCATAGAATCTCATTATCATATTCAAAGTTTGATGAAGATGGAGCAGAATTTAAAACAACATTACTAAATTATGACTATTTATTCACATTAGAAAGTGACTTTACACCATTCGTTGGTTTACATTATGGTCGTACAAGTGGAAAAATTGTGGATGGAACAGTAACTGTTGATGATACAGGAAGTGTTTATGGTGTTCAAGCTGGTACACTATACTCGATTACTGATAATATTGAATTTGAAGCAAATCTTGCGTATTCAAAATCTAATTTTGATTCACCACTAAAACTTAATGGAGTAGAGATTGCAAATTCAAAATATGAACTTGATAACTCAACTTCGTTATATGTAGGTTTTAACTACAGATTCTAATCTCTTCTTAAAAGGCAAGTTCCTGTTTTCTTGCCTTTAACTTTTACTACTCAATCCCTCATCAACTTTTAACACTTATCTCTTTAGGTAAGTATATACATATTCAAAAATAAAACTCTTATAAATACCTATACTGTGGCATTATAGAGATTATTGTACTATAAATTGTAAAAAGTATCAAAAAATAGTACAATATCTTTTGTAAGACTGCCATAAAGGGGAATATATGGATTTCATATTTATAGAATATAGTGACGATCAAAGAAAAACTTACATTAATTCAGAGATGCAATACAAGAGCTATCTGCAAAAAAAACTAAGGTTTGATAAATCATTTAGATTTAGAATGGGCTGGAGAACTACGCAAGAAAAAGAGTACCTTTTTAAAGAGTGTCTTGACACAAAAAAAAGAATATCGCTTGGTCTTAAAAGTCAAAAAACACTAGAGCTAAAAAATTCTTTTGAGGCACAGAAAAAAGAATTAAAAGCATCACTAAAGCTAAGCAAAGAGCTTTTAATTAAAAATGAAAAGCTTAATAAGTTCACTAAGATTTCAAGGGTTCCTAATATTTTAGCTGATTTTTTTAGAAAAATTAATGAGTTAGGACTGGATGATAAAGTAATCGTTATTGGGACAAATTCTTTATATGCTTATGAAGCATATGCAGGAATCTTTATTGAAGAACAGCACTTAGCGACATACGATCTCGATGTGTTTAATAAAAGAGATAAAAAAATATCCTTTGCACTGAAAAATAAAATGCCTCAAAAAACTTTACGCTCTATCTTACTCGATGTCGACAAGAGTTTTAAAAAAAGTAAAGAAGCACCTTATAGGTTTGTTAACAATGATGATATAGTGGTCGAGATAATCACTCCCATCTCTGAGGAAGAAACAAAAAATGATGAATTTAGCGGTGTACTTAATTTAGAGATAAATGGAATCAAGTGGATCAATAGCTCTAAATTGCACAAGCAGATGATTATAGGGCATAATGGAAAATGTGCATTTATCTCTTCTATCAGTCCTGTTGAATATGCTGTATACAAAAAATGGCTTGGGGAACATGAAAGGAAAGATTACATGAAAAAACAAAGAGATATAAAGCAATCAACTCTTTTAACAAAACTAATTCAAGAGCATATGCCAATAATTAATATATCTGAGGAACTTAAAGGTATCAAGAATATGTCTAAAAAAGCAATTGAACAATACAAAGAAGAAGTTTTAGGTATATGACTTTTTAACTCTAAATTACTTTATAGCTCTTTAAGTTAATATGTACTAATATATGTACGTATATTTAGGAGTTGCTTATGCAAACAAGTACATTTTCTCAAACTCGACAACACTTAGCTAGTACAATGGATTCTGTTGTAGCTAATCATAGCCCCATAACTATTACACGCCAAAATAAAGAAGCGGTTGTAATGATTTCACTTCAAGACTTTAAAGCCATGCAAGAAACTGCGTACCTCATGCAAAGCTCAAACAATGCTTCGAGGTTAAACGATGCTATTGAACAGTTAGAATCAGGGCTAGGTCAAAGAAGAGATTTAATAGAATCATGAATCTTGTTTTTGCGGATAAGACTTGGGAAGATTATTTGTACTGGCAAAAAAACAATAAACAAGTTTTAAAAAAAATCAATACACTGATAAAAGAGATAAAAAGAGAACCTTTTGGAGGTCTTGGTGAACCTGAACCTTTAAAATATAACTGGTCTGGATACTGGTCCCGTAGAATCACACTTGAACATCGTTTAGTTTACAAAGTTCAAGATAACTCTCTATTAATCGCTCAGTGTAGATACCACTACTAAAGGAGTTTTAATGCAAAAATTATTTGATGAAGTTGGTAGTTTAGACAAGAGATGTTATGAAACATTTAAACTAAGTGAAGATATTTTGATGGAGCATGCAGCGAATGGAATCGCAGATTTTATTCGTAGTGAATTTCCTGCATATTCTACTATAGTTGTAGCCTGCGGTAGTGGTAATAATGGTGCCGATGGATTAGCGCTTGCTCGGCTTTTACATAGAGACTACAATGTGAAAATATTTTATGTTAAAAAACCAAAATCACCGATGGCAAAACTTCAAATAGACAGAGCACATGCTATTGGTGTGAAATCAACCATAGAACTTAATGAATGTGATATTTTAGTTGATGCACTCTATGGAACAGGGTTTTATGGAGAATTTAACTACGAAGCTAAAGCTGTTATGCAGACTATCAACAAGTTGCATGCTTATAAAATAGCTTGTGATATACCCTCTGGAATCGACAAAAATGGAGAATGTAACAAAGACACCTTTTGTGCAGATATAACACTCACAATGGGTGCACTTAAAAAATCAATGTTTAGCGATAGTGCAAAAGAATTTGTTGGAAGAATACATGTAATAGACCTTGGAATTCCAAGAAGTGTTTATGAGAGTAAATCGAATTGGAATCTTCTTGATATGTCTGATTTAGAACTTCCCTTCAGACATAAAAAAAACACGAATAAAGGAAGCTTTGGTCATTTAACGATTCTTGGCGGTGAAAAAGTAGGTGCTGGTATGCTAAGTGGTTTATCTGCTCTAAAATTTGGTACAGGTTTGGTAACAATGGTATCTAAGAACGAACCTCACAATATGCCTTACTCCATGATGCATGCACAAGAAAAACCCACAAATACTACTGCACTTGCTTTTGGTATGGGCTTAGGAAGAAATTTTTGTACAAATGAACTCAATAATTTTTTAAATAATAAGCTCCCTCTTATTGGCGATGCTGACATATTTCATATGGATACCATCTTAGGAATACTTAAAAGAAAAAATGTCGTGCTTACACCGCATCCAAAAGAATTTATATCCCTCTTAAAAATTACACAAATTGCTGAAATAAGCATTGATGAATTACAAGCAAATCGTTTTAAATATAGCGAAATATTTTGTACTGCATTTCCAAATGTAACCTTACTTTTAAAAGGAGCAAATGTCATTATAGGTCAAAATAATTCTTATTTTGTTAATGCTTATGGAACCTCAGCCTTAGCCAAAGCTGGAAGTGGTGACGTTTTAAGCGGACTTATTGGATCATTATTAGCACAAGGCTATTCATGCCTAGATGCTACCATTAATGCTTCATTATCGCATACAAAGCTTGTTCAAAACTACAAAGGCGCTGATTTTTCTCTTACACCGGAGGATTTAATCCAAGGTATAGGCAATCTGTAAGACAAACTACAATATAATACGCCAAATGAGCAAAGCCCATTAGGCTACGCTAGCCGCTAAGGCACTGAAGCTGGGCTCTAACGAGCCTGATAAAATCAGTAATAAAAATATTTTAGGAAATTTATATGGATAACATTTTAAGAATCGGAAAATATGAACTAGGCTCACGCCTAATTGTTGGTAGTGGAAAATATGACTCTTTTGAAGCTACAAAAGAAGCTACATTAGCATCTGGAAGTGAACTTATCACAGTTGCTATTCGTCGTTTAAACATCACAGATCCTGACAAAGAAAATCTACGTGATACTTTCGCTGGAACTAATGTAAAATTTCTACCAAACTCTGCTGGTTGTGTGACTGCTGAAGAAGCAATTACAACTTTTAGACTTATGCGTGAGGCTACTGGTATTGATTTAATCAAACTAGAAGTTATTGGCGATACTAAGAAAACGCTTTACCCTGATGTATTAGAAACAATCAAGGCTTGTGAAGTTTTAGCAAAAGATGGTTTTACAATCATGTCGTATACCTCAGATGACCCAATTATGGCTAAACGTTTAGAGGATGCTGGTTCTCACGCTATTATGCCTCTTGCTGCACCTATTGGCTCTGGTCTTGGGATTCAAAACCCTTACAACATAGTTTTCATTCGTGAAGCTGTTTCTGTACCTGTAATTGTTGATGCTGGAATCGGGTGTGCATCTGATGCAGCATATGCAATGGAGTTAGGAGCAGCGGGTGTTCTTACAAATACGGCTATTGCTCAAGCACAGAATCCTATGATTATGGCTGAGGCAATGAAGCATGCAGTAAGAGCAGGAAGAATGTCTTACCTATCTGGTAGAATCCCAAAACGTCCTTATGCAACAGCTTCTTCACCGATTGACGGTATGATACAGTTTTGATTACACAAAACCAATTACCAATGGTAGCAATGCCAAGTATGAATGATACACACTTAGAAGATATTATAATTATCAACAAATTATCCGCAGCAGTAGAAAATAAAGATATCGATTCTATAAATACAATCTTTGATGAACTTATAGAACATACTATTGCACACTTTGAAGGTGAAGAAGCGATGATGCGAGAAAAAAAATTTCCTCCTTATCCTGTTCATAAAGGAGAGCATGACAGAGTACTCCATGAACTTAAATCAATTGCTAAAAACTTTCGTGAGAGTGATGGAGATTTTTTACTCGTAACTGCATATGTTGATGGCGCTCTTGTGCCATGGTTAATACATCATATTGAGACATTAGATACAGTTACAGCTATGTTTCTTGAAAATGGCGTTTCACCTTGCTCTAGCGGAGCGTGTTAATTAGGTGAATTTCACCTAATTACAGACTTATTTCTTCCAGTATTTTTTGCTTCATATAAAGCTTCATCAACACGTTTGAGTAAACTTGTTTCATCGTCATTATTTTGATACTGTGTTACCCCAAGTGAAATAGCTTGTTTTCCACCACTTTCAAAGTCATAGTTTTCTACTTTTACTCTTATTTTTTCAGCTAATGTAAATGCTTCGTCTATTGTTGTTGATTGGAGTGTGATAACAAATTCTTCTCCACCCCATCTTCCAACAAAATCACTTTTTCTAACAATAGATTGTAAAATATTTGATAGCTCTATTAGTACATAATCCCCTATATCATGCCCATAGGTATCATTCACAATTTTAAAATGGTCTATATCTAAGAATATAATAGACAAAGGAGATAAGCTTACTTTTGAGAGAGCAATCTCTTGAATAAGGACATCATTAAATTTTCCTCTATTAAAAAGACCTGTTAGTACATCTCGGGATGCTTTTTCTTCTAAAAAAGTTATCTTTTGTAAAGAATCTGTAATATCATCAAATATTATGATACTTAATTTCTTATTTTCCACAACAATCTCTTTTGAGTGTACTTTAAAATATCTTTCTTCATTCTCTCTTTTTAGCACAACTTTAAGATCTTTAGCATCTTGTTCACGATTTAAGTATTTAATCCAATGTTCATTATTTATATACTTAGATAAAAAGTTTTCATCTTCTTGTTCGATAAAAGCCTCTGAAATATATTTATATTTTTTCCTAAATACTTCTAAAGATTTTACTTTAAAAAAGTCTAACATTGTTTTATTCGAGAGAATGATGTCTTCTCCGTCTGCTACCATTAAAAAACTCTTATCTGTATCTAAAACTTCTTGCAGCAATACTTTCGTATTTTCAATCTCTTTTGTTTTTTTAAAAACTTTTTCTTCAAGACTTTTTGTATTTATAATTTGTCTATGCAAAAGAAGCAAAATACTTAATAATAAAAACAGAATAATCAACTTTATATATAATGATCTACTATTGAGCTCTGCAACTACTTCATGGTAGTGTTCACCATTGATACGTATACTAATTCCACCTCTGATATCTCCTACCTCATACCCTTGATGTGCATGACATAGAAGACAGTTTTGTGTAGTAACTAAAGCTCCCATATATCTATAATCGCTACCCTTTTGTATCTCAGAATATTGCGTATCTTTTGTCTTTTCAAAATACTCTAAAGCTCTTTTCTCAAACAAGTTTGCTTTATTATTAGGATTTAGTGGAAGTAAACTTGTTATACGAAAATGAAATCCTTTTGTTTTAGAAAGTTCTGAGAGCTGTCGTGTCATCCATGCAGGATTAATCTTTATAAGAGTTTCTCCTTGCGCGGTTTTTAAAGTGTTGTTGATAAGGTATGGATTAGGTTTTATCCCATTTTTAGGAAATACGTATACACCACCAAAATTAGCACTCCATGCTCTCGTATTTACTTGCTGATTAAAGTGTGTTTGGGCTTGTTTGAAAAGTATGTTTTTTTGTATTTCTACATTTCTATTTTTTAGAAAATCTATTCCTAAAATCGAGAAAATCATGAGAAGTATAAAAATAAGGTATAAAAATAAGAATTTATATGTTGTTGTCATTCACTAATTTTAACAAAGTTTAAAATAATACTATCTTAAACTTGTAATTTATTCGATAAATGTGTCATTAAAATCAACTGACCCATATCCTCAAAAAATTTATCTACTCCCATTCCCTTTGCTTCAAGTGATAATTTCAAGGCATCTAAGAACACCTGATGGGATTCTAGGGATGCTTGCATATATGCATCTATAATCCACTCAATACTTAAAGATTGAACTTCTCCGTTAATATCATAATCTATAGAAGAACTTAAATTAATTCCTTCACGCTTTATAATATCTTTACACTGCTGCGATATGCTTCTCACTTACAAGATTCCCATCAAAGATAACATTACTATAAACATAGCAACTGGTGTGATATAGCGAAGTGAAAAATACCAAGCATCAAAAGCAAAACCAAGTTGCGGACGAAGAATAGCTTCTACTCTTTGCTTTTCAATCACAAAACCAACAAATATAGCCATTACTAAACCACCAAGTGGAAGCATAATAGCAGCTGTTATATGGTCAACCCAATCAAAAAAGTTTTTACCACCCCAGGTAAGTATCTCTTCATACTCTTTTATGTTTGAGAGTAAGGCTATGATTCCAATAAGGTAAAAGAATAAACCCATCGATACAGAAGCTCGTAACCTACTCCATTTAAATCTATCTATGAAATACTGAACCATCGGCTCAACTAAAGAAACAGATGAAGTAAGACCTGCAAAAGCAAGTGCCAAGAAAAAAAGTACAGCAAATACATTTCCTATGATTCCCATCTCATAAAAAGCGGCTGGAAGAGAAATAAATACCAAACCTGGACCCTTCGCTGGACCTGAACCATACTGATACAAAAATGTAAATAACATAAGTCCAGCTACTATAGCAATAGAAGTATCTAATAAAACAACCCAAAAAGCATTTGTTACTAAGTTTGAACCTTTCTCCATTGAAGCTGAATATGTCATTATCGCGCCCATACCAAGAGAGAGTGTAAAAAATGCATGTCCTACAGCTGTTACAAAGGCATCAGCATCTATCTTCGACCAATCTGGCGTAAACATAAAAGAGACTGCTTGTGAAAAGGAATCAAGCGTTGTTGCATACGTGAACATTCCAAGTAAAATTATCATGAGTGTTGGCATCAGAACAAGATTCATCTTCTCGATTCCACCCTTTATACCCTTGGTTAAAACATATGTAATCCAAATAAATGCAAGCGTATGATAAAAAAGCTGTGTTAAAACGTCTGCATGAAGCATCGCATTAAATGTCGTTTCTGCTTCTTCCACACTTGAAGGAAGATATGTCAATGAAGTAACTATATAATGAAATATCCATCCTATAACAACAGAATAAAAAATCATAATAAAAAGACCAGCTAAACCTTGAAAACCACCAAATTTCCATAAATTTTTATATCGAGGTGCCAAATCTTCAAAAGATGTTACCCCATCCTTACGACCAAGATAACCAATCAGCATCTCTGCAATCATTATAGAAAAACCGATTAGAAGTACTGTAATAAGATAAACTAATACAAATGCACCACCACCATATTCACCTGCAATATATGGAAATTTCCATATATTTCCAAGCCCAACAGCACTTCCTGCTGCTGCTAAAATAAACCCTAATCGACTAAATCTTGCTATTTTCATTTATGCATTTCCTACTTTAATTGGGGCTATTATACTTAAAAAGAAATATATATAAAAGAATTGCCTCAAAAGCATTGACATTTTCAACCTTATTGACTATAATTCCACCTCATTAATCAGCGTCTGTTTGGTTTTTGAAACAAGGTCGGGGTGTAGCTCAGTATGGTTAGAGTACCTGGTTTGGGACCAGGGGGCCGAAGGTTCGAGTCCTTTCACCCCGACCACCTTTTATATTTACTTCAATATGGTGAGATTAGCTCAGCTGGTTAGAGTACTGGTTTGT
>JAFLJZ010000235.1 GCA_022712775.1 Sulfurimonas sp. | reverse complement strand
CTATTTTTCTTTCAATTTGTTCTTTTTGAGCAAGAAGAGATTCTACTTCATCGTGAAGTACTTTTGTTTCTTTCTCTAAAATCGTAGAGCTAAGTGTTTGCATCTCAGCCAAGTTAAGTCTGTTAATAGGTACATTGAATTTATCATTGAGGTGAGCAATAATATGTTCAATTCTTTTTTCAGTAGACTTTAACTCAGGCTTATATGATTTTTTTAAATCTATTTGAAGTTCTTCTAAATTCATAGCTAATCCTTTTATTTATAATACCATCTTAATATTTTGATGTTTTTTTAACGCTTCATAGATAAAGTTTCTTTCATCTTCATTTTGTATAACTAAATCAAGATTCATGCTTACATATTTACCTGTTTTACTGTTGTTTGAATGGGCTAAAGTATGTTCCCTCTCTATTATAACATCGTGTATTGCTTTTTCTATAGCTTCTTTTTCATGTCCAATCAATTTATAAGACCAAGAACATGGATATTCTAGTATTACTTTTTTATTACTATCGTTTAAAATCTCCACTTTTGCCTCCTGACTTAACTTCGAGTTGTACATTTCTAATTATCATACCTTTGTCAATAGCCTTTACCATATCATATATAGTTAAAAGCCCTATACTAGTGCCTGTGAGTGCTTCCATCTCTACTCCAGTTTGACCACGAAGTTTAGCAGTTACTGTGAGTTTAAAGCCAGGAAGTGAAGTTAATTCTTCTACATCACAATTTATACCACTTAGATTAAGAGGATGACACATTGGAATAAGGTCGCTAGTTTTTTTAACCCCCATAATTGCAGCGATAACAGCTGTTTGAAGTACAGGTCCTTTTTTTGTTTTTTCACTTACTATAGCATCATAGGCATCTTGGCTCATCTCTATGATTCCACTTGCTACTGCTACTCGTGTTGTTTGTTTTTTGTCAGATACATCAACCATTTTTGGTCTTTGATTCTCATCTAAATGCGTTAAATTCATATATACTCTTTTATAGTGTAATTAGTTGTATTGTATTATAGCAAAGAGGTATTAACGAGAGTGAGAGCTTTTTTGTAGTCGTCTTGATTGTTAAGATTTAAAAAGGAATCTTCATTGCTAAAGTTAACAAATGATGTATTAGAGTTTTTTAGTAAATAACCAAGTTTATGGTTGTCTTCGTGGAACATTTTTTCAAAAGAGGGTAGTAAAGAACGATGGTATATTCCAAACATGGGGTGCATACCAAAATTAGTTTTTGCAATAGTCGCATCTGACTTGATACTGTCATGCTTAAGGATTTGAAGTATTTCATCTTTTGAGATAAGAGGAGTATCTACGCTTATAACAAAAAATCTATCAACTTGAAGTTTTTCATATATAGCTAAAAATCCAGTTGTTGGAGCGTATGTACTTTTTGTGGGAATATCGTAAATAAAATTTGCTTCAAAGTTGAATTTACTTGAATCTTTACATGAAATATAAACATCTTTAAAAATTTTTTGTAGTTTGTCTAGTTGAAATTGTGTAAGTGTTGGAGAATCTCCAAATGGAAGAAGTGCTTTGTCTTCTCCCATGCGAGAACTTTTTCCACCTGCAAAGATTATGCAGGGGATAGATAACATTATTTTCTGATTAACTCAGCTTCGATTCTTCTATTTTGAGCACGACCATCCGCTGTATCATTTGAAACTGTTGGTTTCATTTCACCTTCTCCACGAGAAGTTAATCTATCAGCAGGTACACCTTTTTCAAGAAGCATATCCATTACTGCTTTTGCTCTTTTTTCTGAAAGTATTTGATTGTAATTTTCAGATCCTGTATTTGAAGTATGTCCAACTATATTTGAACTGTACGCAGAATAAGTATTTAAAAAGTCAGCATATTTTTGAATTAAATCAAATGAAGATTCGTTAACTACTGCAGAATCATTATCAAAGTTTACATAAAGAGTGATTTTAAGAGGACATCCATCACTATTTACTGCTTCACCTATTGGAGTATTTGGACAGATGTCAGAAGCATTTAAAACACCATCTTTATCATCATCTTGCTCTACTGTACAACCAGTTGCATCAACCACATTTCCAGTAGGAGTAGTTGGACATTTGTCTATTGAATTAGCTACGCCATCGCTATCATCATCACCATCTACAGTACAACCAGTTGCATCAACCATATCTCCAGCAGGAGTAGTAGGACATTTGTCTAGTGAGTTAGCTACACCATCTTTATCATCATCTCCATCAACAATAGGAGCAGCTTTTTGTGCTTTTTCTCCAAAAGAATAGTTAAGACCCGCAAGTAGAGCTAAGTTTGAATCTCCTAGTCCACCAGAAGAGCTATTTTTAAGCATATAAAGTGTTTCTAGTTTAAGTGCGAGTTCATCAGTAAAAGGAATTTTTACACCCGCACCTGCACTTAAAAATGCTGCATCACTATTGTCTGCTACTTGACGACTCATTGTTTCATAACCAACACCTGCTTTTGCAAATGGGATAAGGCTATCTGTTGCATTAAATTCATATACACCATTTAAACCAAAACGAGTAATATTCGTTTTATTTGTTGGTAAAATGTTTTCACTTTTTACACCACCTGAGTGTAAAATAGATAGCTCTGGTTTAATAGCACTGTTTACATCGTTAAATTGAACCTCGAGTCCAGTCATTATCTCATTATCAAGATTTAGGTTCCCTTCTGCTATGTTATAGCCGATTACTGGAGTAATCTCATAGTTATAATCTTTTGCCATAGCCATTGTTCCCAATAAGGCTGGGATTAAAAGTAGTTTTTTCATTTTATTCCTTTGAATTGTAAATAAATTGTACCTTAGAGTACATAAATCCTAGGTAAATTCTATACCTAAAACTAAGTATTTATCTAGGGTCTGTTATATAACCCGTGATAGCTGAGATAGCCGCAACAGCAGAGTTTGCTAAATATACCTTAGACGAACGAGAACCCATGCGACCAACAAAGTTACGGTTTGTTGTAGAAACAGCAACTTCATCATCACCTAAAATACCCATGTATCCACCAAGGCAGGCGCCACAAGTTGGATTGGAAACAACTCCACCAGCATCAATGATAATATCCATATATCCAAGCTTATATGCTTCTTTTAGGATTCTTTGTGTTGCAGGAGTTACGATAAGGCGAACATCTTCGTGAACTTTTTTACCATCAAGAATTTCCGAGGCTATTTTTAAATCTCCTAAGCGACCATTTGTGCATGAACCAATAAATGCTTGGTCTATTTTGATTTTATCTTCAACTGCTTTAGAGATTGAGTGACCATTTGATGGTAAGAATGGATACGCGATAACAGGCTCAAGCTTGGCAACATCAATGTTTAATGTTAAACAATATGTTGCATCATCATCAGAATAATGAATACGAGGTTCTCTTGCTAAGTTTTTATCACTTAAAAACTCTTTTGTCACATCATCATAAGCAATGATTCCACTTTTTGCACCAGCTTCTATAGCCATGTTACACATTGAGAATCTATCATCCATATTTAAGTGAGGGATAGTTGTTCCCGTAAATTCTAGTGTTTGGTACAAAGCACCATCAACACCAATAAGACGGATAATCTCTAAGATGATATCTTTACCAGTAGTATGAAGTCCTGGTTTACCATTAAGGTTTACCTTGATAGATTCTGGAACTTTAAACCAGTTTCCTCCAGTAATCATTGCAAAAGCAAGGTCAGTTGAGCCCATACCTGTTGAAAAAGCTCCTAATGCACCGTGTGTACATGTATGACTATCGGCACCGATGATTACATCACCTGGGACGACAAGGCCCTTCTCGGGTAAAAGTGCATGTTCGATTCCCATGTCTTTTTCATCAAAAAAGTTTTTCATTTTATGTTTTTTTGCGAATACTCGAGAGATTTTTGCTTGATTTGCTGATGCGATATCTTTAGCTGGAATAAAGTGATCAAGAACTATAGAAAACCCATCTGGATTAGCAAGCTTGGTTGCACCACTTAAGTTAAAAGCAGAAATAGAAATAGGAGTTGTAATATCATTCCCGATAACCATATCGATGTCACAGCGGATGATTTCACCCGCAAAAACATCTCTACCGATATGCTCAGAAAATATTTTTTCTGTTATTGTTTGTGCCATTATTAAGTACCTCTCCATAAATGTATAATTATTTTGCGATTATATCATTTAAGTTTTAAGATAAGGTTTAATCTTCTACGGCATAACACTCCCAAATACTTTTCTAAGTCTTGCAGATGTTTGATGTACAGGATTCGTTCTGATAAGCTTTTCTTGTATCCCTATCATTAAAAATATACCATCTATTGTGTATTGTGTCACATAGTCGTCTAGGTTCACACCTTCTTCGGGAACAAATTTATCCATTTTCATTTTCTTTGCCATTCCCATGAAGTTTGCACCCTTAGAAAACATTTTTATACCAGGATTTGCTACCTTACTTAGTGCCTTATAGTACTTATACACTTCATTTTCTTTCATCGCTTCAATAACAAGTGGTTTAATTAACTCTTTTAATTCTTTGTTTGTATGTTTTTTAAAATAATCAGTCGCAGGACTTCCGTCCATCATTAAAATATCAGCGGCATCATTAAATGACATTTGATCAATAGAAGCTGCAAATATACCAGCAGTTTGAGGAGCAGCTTTTGCGGCTGCTCTATTCATTGAACGTACAAAATCATCTATCATCTTTGCTCCACCGGGAACAGCACGAATACCTTTCTCCATACTACTAAACGGAGGTGGAAGTGGGATTCTCGTTGCTGGGTTATCCATAAATCCACCCTCTTTACCAAGTGTATCTACTGCTTTTTCAACACCAATTTTAAGTGCTTCTTTAAATGCTTTTGTAATCATCTCAGTTGAAAGGATACCCCCTGTCATTGTATCAACAACTTCTGCCGGTGTTAGATCTGAAGGTTTTGTAAATTTTTTAAAGTTTGTAACTGAATCTTTTGCCTTATCCACCATACTATCAAAACTAAAGCCTTGAAATAATAAGCTTCCTATCAAGAAAGTGGATGCGATGATTATTTTTTTACGATTTGTCATTGGATTCCTTATATCTCGTATTTTAACGCTTTTTTTGTAAATTCAGTTCCACAAAAGAACATAGCAACAAAAATTGGATTAATTTTTACATCTGTTTCATCAATCGTGTCAAAGACTTTAAAATTAAAACCACCACCATCATTTGGATTTTGAGGAGTGACGACAAATTCTATAGGATTAAGTGTCTTTACCATATTAAGAATATTTTTTCTTTTTTTAGCATTATCATTGTTTAAAATATTGAAATCTGTGTCTTCTTCACTTTTATGGGAGAGTAAAATAGATTCTAAAATATCTACTTTATCTTTAAATACAACCTTATTCCATTTTATAGTAGTGTTGTTAGAGCTTATATGTTTCTCTTTAAGCATTAGCGGGCTTGGTTTTTTTGTTTTCATAGCTTCGATGAGACCTAAGAGAAAGTTAGTTCCACCAACGTTCTCGGCTGCTTTTGTCATAAAAAGATGAATTAAAGCTTTTGTATCTGGGGTTTGTTTATTGAAATTGCACATGAGGTATGTTAGCCTTATAAAAAATTGAGTACTATAATTATACATCAATTTTTAGTGTTTTGATTTCTTAAGCCAAACATTAACTAAGAATCGCTTAAGCATATCGTAATCACAAAGCTAATATCATGTCAAAAGTAAAAGAGGACAAAAATTGTCTTGTTTAAGAATAATGATATTTATTATCTATTAGAGAGGTTAAAAATGCAAGTATATTTAGATAACAATGCTACTACAATGTGTGATCCATTAGTTGTAGAAACGATGATGCCATATTTTAGTGAGCAGTACGGAAACCCGAACTCACTTCATAAGTTTGGTACATCATCACATCCAGCTATAAGTAAGGCTATAGACCAAGTTTATACAGCTGTAAACGCAAGTGATGCAGATGATATCGTTTTTACATCATGTGCTACAGAATCAAATAACTGGGTTTTAAAATCTATTTATTTAGACAAAATAGTAAATGGTGAAAAAAATCACATCATTACAACTGAGGTTGAACATCCATCTATCCTTTCTACATGTAGATGGTTAGAAGAAGAATGTGAGGTTAAAGTTACATATCTTCCAGTAAATGAGCAAGGTGTAGTTGAAGCACATACGGTAAAAAGTTTTATAACTGAAAAAACAGCTTTAGTTTCTGTTATGTGGGCTTCAAATGAAACTGGTGCAATTTTCCCAATTGGTGAAATTGGTGAGGTTTGTAAGGAAAAAGGTGTTCTTTTTCATTCAGATGCTGTACAAGCGGTTGGTAAGATTCCAGTGAATTTATCAGCTGTACATGTTGATTTTATTTCATTTTCTGCACATAAGTTTCATGGACCTAAAGGTGTAGGTGGATTATTTATTAAAAATTCACAAGCACTTTCTCCATTACTTCATGGTGGTGAGCATATGGGTGGACGACGCTCTGGTACTTTAAATGTTCCTTTTATTGTTGGAATGGGTAAGGCTATGGAATTAGCGACTACTGACATGGGACAAAAGATGGCAAGTATCTCTCTTAAACGTGACAGACTTGAAGATGCTATTTTAAAACTAAGTGATACTTTTGTTGTTGGTGATAGAGTAAATCGTACACCAAATACAATCTTAATTTCAATTCGTGGAGTTGAAGGTGAAAGTATGCTTTGGGATTTAAATAATGACGAAATCGGTGCATCTACGGGCTCAGCATGTGCATCAGAAGATTTAGAAGCAAATACAGTAATGCTCGCTATCGGTGCAGACAATGAACTAGCACATACTGGAATCCGTTTAAGTCTTTCAAGATTTACAACAGATGCAGAGATTGATTATACAATCAGTCGTTTTGAAAAGGCTGTTAAACGTTTAAGAAGCATTTCTTCTTCGTACGCAGTACAACAACCAACAGCAGGTGGAGAGGTTCAAGAATGCGAACTTCA
>JAFLJZ010000182.1 GCA_022712775.1 Sulfurimonas sp. | reverse complement strand
GGTGGAAGGCAGTTTGTGAAATCAGTGGAAGGCTAAAAGTGAAAGAGGTGGAAGAATGTTTGTGAAATTTGCAATTAATGACTTCCATTTATGTGATGTAAAAATATTTTCTGCTTGTGTGGAATCATATCTAATTAGTATCCTCCAAATGTGACAAAATTGATTATTAGGGTGCTTCTGCATTCAGCAAATATGAATGATACCATCCGAGACACATACAAAAAATGTAAGAGATGAAAGATTAGTAGAGTTAGTAAGTGTTGTTAAAAATCAATTAAGAGATTTAGATATTATTATTAGCTACAGTGGCAAAAAGTTCATAGTTATTTTGCCAAATACTACATTTGAAATAGCTATTGAGAAATTTGAGTTGAACTATGATAAAAATTTCATTCTATTCTTCGCTATAATAAGATTATGAAAAAACGAATTTTTATAACAGCAACAAACACAGACATTGGAAAAACATATACAACGAAATTACTTTTAAAAGAGTTTGCCTCTCGTGGTTTAAGAGTAGGCGTTATCAAGCCTATTGAAACGGGAGTTATAGATAATAAATATCCTGATGGAGATGAACTTTTATCTTGTGTACAAGAGTTAAATAGTGAATTTAAAGATATAAATATTAAGGATATTGTTCCTATTAGTTACTCTCTTCCTGCCGCACCTTTTGTATCCTCAGATAATACGCCACTAGATTTTAAGTGTTTAGATAAAGCGATAGAAAAGTTAGAGAAATTATGTGATGTTTTACTCATTGAAGGTGCAGGAGGACTTTATGTTCCAGTAGATGGTAATGTGATGATAATTGATTTAATTAAGTATTTTCAAGCTACTGCCTTACTTGTTACACATTGCTCTCTTGGATGTATAAATGACACACTTTTAAGCTCAAAAGCATTACTTGATAAAAAAATTCCTCATGCTATAGCTTTTAATTGCCGAAAAAACGATGAAAGCTTTAGTGAAATTTCAGAGCCATACTTTAGTAAAATAGGCTTCGAAGTTTTAAAAGTTGATGAAAATATTGACACTATTTGTGATGTCTTGTATAATCAATAAATAATTCATTTCACCCAAGGACTTCAATGCAACACTTAACAAAAACAAATGATTTTAGTATTGATGAGATTCAAAGTATTTTAAGTGATGCAAAAAAGTTTTCTGATGGGCGTTTTGATAGAATCTTAAAAGATAAACTTATCATCACACTTTTTTTTGAAAATTCTACACGTACAAAAAGCTCTTTTGAGATAGCAGCAAAACGACTAGGTGCAGAGATAGTTCACCTTGATGTTTCTCAAAGTTCTACAAAAAAAGGTGAAACACTTGTTGATACAGCAATGAACCTTGATGCGATGGGTCCGCATGCGATTATAGTTCGGCATAAAAATTCTGGTGTTCCTCAGATACTCTCAGACCACACTCAGGCAGCTATCATCAATGCTGGAGATGGTGCACACTCTCACCCAACACAGGCACTTCTTGATTTATATACATTAACACAACATTTCACTGATGTTAAAGGTAAAAAAATAGCGATAGTAGGTGATATAAAAAACTCTAGAGTTGCAAATTCTAACATCGAGTTATTGACACGTTTTGGTATGGAAGTTATTCTTGTTGCTCCCCCTCATTTTCTACCAAAAACTTCTCTACGAACTACGCATTACTTAGAAGAAATTATTGATGAAGTAGATGCGATAATGAGTTTAAGAACGCAAACAGAGCGACATTCTTCACAAAGTTACGCCTCTTTAAAAGATTATGCAAGTGACTTTTGTATCACTAAAGAGTTAGTTGGCGAGCGAGATATTATTATACTTCATCCTGGTCCAGTACATAGAAACATAGACATAAGCGATGAACTTTTAGAAGATTCCAGATGTAAGGTGCTTGAGCAGGTTGCTAATGGAGTATCTATACGAATGGCAGTCTTAAAAAAACTGATACATGACATTTAATGCTATCAATCTTCTTGGAGCTAAGAGAGAGCCCTTTCTCTTTATAAGTGACTTCAAGGCAAAAAATTTAAAAGTTATCCTCCTAAAAAACCTTCAAAAAGCAGATGTAGAGTTTCAAATAAAAAAATCCTTAAAGAATGAAAAATACGTAAAAAACTTAAAAAAAACTCCACTAAGTTTTGGAAAATACAAAGATAAATTTAACAAAATTATAGAAAAAATAAAAGCAGGGGAAACTTATCTCCTAAACTTAACAAGTCAAACGCAGATAGAAACTTCTTTGAGCTTAGAAGAGATATACGCAAATGCAAATGCAGACTATAAGTTAAGATATAAAGATGAGTTTATTTGTTTCTCTCCAGAGAGATTTATAAAAATTCAAGGCAATAAAATCAATACATATCCTATGAAAGGAACAATTGATTCATCATTTCCTGATGCAAAGAATACTATTTTACAAGACAAAAAAGAGATGGCAGAACATATTATGGTAGTTGATTTACTTCGAAATGACTTGTCCATAAAAGCTACAAATGTGAAAGTAGAAAGTTTTCGTTATATTACAGAGATAGATGCAGGGGATAAAAAGCTCCTTCAAGTAAGTTCACATATAAGTGGAGAATTAGATGAAAGTTGGCATGAAAGTCTTGGGGATATTTTAGAATCACTTCTTCCTGCTGGAAGCATAAGTGGAGCACCAAAGAAATCAACCTTAGAGATTATAGAATCAGTTGAGGATTATGAAAGAGGATACTTTTCCGGTGTTTTTGGTGTCTATGATGGAAAGAGTTTTGATAGTGCTGTTATGATTCGCTTTATTGAAAAACAAGATTCTGGACTGGTATACAAGAGTGGTGGTGGAATTACACTTGATAGTGATGTCCAACAAGAATATAATGAGATGTTGGATAAGGTTTACTTACCTTAATATGATTCTTGGAATTTTTTTAGTCAATTATGTTCTTTTAATCTTATTTAGTAAAGAATATTACATTGTGTATTTTTTAATATTATTTTTCACTACTTACATGATGAAGAGTAAACCTACTTTAGTGATTCCCATTATTCTTATGAGCCCTTTTATATTTGAGTACTTTGATGATTTTATCTTTTCTCTTTATTTATATGTTGATATGAATGCGTTTTATACTTTTATTGGTGGTGATATAATTTATCTTTTATCAATACTTCATTCGTTTGTTTTCTTTTTGGGTTATAATAGGAAAAAGTATTTGTAGGAAGAATGTATGTATATAGAAGATTTGAAATTCTCGTTATGGGCAGATTTTATAGAAAGAGATTATTTAGACAAAGAGTTTAAAGAACTTATAAATAAAGGTATCATCAATGGTGCTACATCCAACCCTGCAATTTTTAAAAATGCAATTTTAAATTCTCCTGCATATAAAGAACAACTTGCAAAACTCTCTTCGCTTACTCCAAAAGAAAAATATGAATCTTTAGCAATATATGACATTACTAAAGCAGCTGACATTTTATACCCTTTATATCGAAAAGGTGATGATGGTTATGTGAGTATAGAGGTTGATCCTTTTTTAAGTGATGATGCAAAAGCGACAACACAAGAAGGAAAAAGATTATTTAAAAGAATTGGAAGAGAAAATGTAATGATTAAAATTCCAGCTACAGAGGCTGGATATATTGCAATGAAAGAGTTGACTGCTTGTGGTATTCCTGTAAATGCGACATTAATTTTTAAAAAAGAGCAAGCAATTGCTTGTGCTAAAGCATTTGAAGCTGGAATAAAAATTCATGAAAATAAACTAGCTCAACAAGCGTCAGACCAAGGAAGCACTAAAGTGCGTGTCGGTGTTGATACTGTAATTAGTATTTTTGTTAGCCGTGTAGATAGAGCCTTAGATGCGAAGCTTTTAGAAAATGGTATTGATGTGGCCTTGAGTGGTATTTATAATACAGCAGATATTTATAGTGAGATTGCTAAGATGAATATCCAAGGGTGTAGAGCGCTTTTTGCAAGTACAGGTGTTAAAGATGATTCTTTACCTGCACATTATTACATAGATGGACTTCTGGCTTTTAACACAGTTAATACTGCTCCTGTTGATACTATAAAAGCATTTCATAAAGATGGGGTAAAGAAAAAATCACTTCCTATTTCAGATGAAATAATGCAAAATCATTTTAAGAAGATGCAAAGTATTGGTATAAACTTTGAAGAAGTACTGGACAAGCAAATAGAAGATGGGTTAGTGGCATTTGAAGATGCATTTAAAGATATATTGGAGAGTTTATGAGTATCGATACAAATGTAGATGTCAGTAAATTGACTTTTGAACAACTTAAAAAAGTTCGTGTATACCTTAAAAAAATGGTTGAGTTAGGGGGAAGCGACTTACACATAAAAGCAAACTCTATGATTCGAGCGAGAATCGAAGGTGAATTAGTACAGTTTGCAGGTGGTGTTTTCTCAAAAGATGATGCTATGACTCTTGCAAAAGAACTATTACGTGGAAGATTTGGAGAACTTGTTGAAAACAAAGAGATAGATTTAGTATATCCCTTTGATGAAAACAGTCGCTTTCGTGTAAATATGTTCTTTCAAGTTGATGGTATCTCAGCAGTATTTCGTGTGATTCCAATGAGTATACCAAGTTTTAATGACTTGCAATTACCCGAAGTTTTAAGAAGCTTTACTCAAAAAGAAAGAGGGCTTGTTTTAGTAACTGGAGTCACAGGCTCTGGTAAATCAACGACCCTAGCAACTTTAATAAATGAAATAAACATCACAAAAAAGAAGCATATTATTACCATAGAGGACCCCGTGGAGTTTGTGCATAAAGATAAGGGATGTATTATAAATCAGCGTTCAGTTGGTCAAGATACACTTTCTTTTAAAAATGCTCTTCGTGCAGCTTTACGCGAGGATCCCGATATTATATTAGTTGGGGAGATGCGTGATGTTGAAACAATCAATCTTGCACTTCATGCTGCAGATACTGGGCACTTGGTTTTCTCAACGCTTCATACCATTGATGCAAAAGAGACGATTAACAGAATTATTGCACAATTTCCAACTGCAGAACAGCCTCGTGTTCGTTTGTCTTTAGCAGGAGTTTTACAAGGAATAGTTTCACAAAGACTTATTCCAACAGTAGATGGAAAAAGAAGGGCTGCGATGGAAGTTTTGGTGAGAACAGCTACTATAGAAAAATTGATTATGCAAAACCGTGACTATGAGATTGTTGATGCTATTGAGAGTGGAAGAGAGCATTATAAATCACAAAGTTTTGATCAGTCTCTACTTGACTTATATAATGAAGGAATAATATCAAAAGAACATGCCTTAAGTAATGCTACATCTGCTTCGGATTTACAGCTTAAAATGAGTGGATTAAATGCTGGAAGTTCGGGAAATTCAACCTCTGATGTAGATGAAAGTGATGATGTCTTTGATTTAAAATAGAGATTATTTATTGTTTAACATGTTTTTCAAGAAATTTTAGCTATAATTTCGCCTATTTTAATTTAAGGAATTAAT